>JAVVEP010000016.1 GCA_032250735.1 Gammaproteobacteria bacterium | reverse complement strand
GCAAAATACGGCATCAAATGCTTTGTTGGTGGGCTTTAAGTTACGGATTCAGGTTCAATTAAAAACGAGAAATATGACAACACCACATCTCCCCCTGATCATTGAACCAGACGCGCTACAGGCCCTGCTCGGCACACCCGGGCTACTGATTATCGATCTCTGCAAACCCGACACCTATGCCAAGGCACACGTGCCGGGCGCCATTCATCTCGGCTACGCGCAGCTCATCGCCATGCAGCAACCGGTGATGGGACTGCTGCCCGATGCCGACACCCTGAGCCAGCTCTTTTCCCGCATCGGCCTCACCCCCGAGACACAGGTGATCGCCTATGACGAAGAGGGCGGCGGTGCCGCCGCGCGCCTGCTGTGGACCCTGGATGCCATCGGCCACCCAAAGGCCTCGCTGCTCAACGGCGGCCTGCATGCCTGGCTCAAGGAAGGCCACCCCGTGGATAACACACCTACCGCGCCCACCCCCAGCCGCTATCACGCCAGCATCGTGGGCGCCCCGATTGCCAACCGGCAATTCATCCACGAACACCTCGACGACGACAGCGTGGTGCTACTGGACTCCCGTTCCCCGGAAGAATATCGCGGCGAAAGAAAATTCGCCGCCCGCGCCGGACGCATCCCCGGCGCCGTAAACCTGGACTGGTTTAACGTCATGGATCAGCAGCGCAACATGCGCCTCAAACCCGAGGCCGAGTTACGCGCCCTGATGGACGCACGCGGAATCACCCGCAACAAAACCATCGTCACCTACTGCCAGAGCCATCACCGCTCCGCACTGACCTACTTTGCATTGAAGGTACTGGGCTATCCCAACATCAAGGGCTATCCAGGTTCCTGGTCGGACTGGGGCAACGCGGAAGATACACCGGTGGAGATGGGCTAGAGATACCCGTTGGTGGGCAAGCCCGGTTACGATTTTCGCTGCCGACAAAAACAATTTGCAGTTAGTGACGTGTAGGGTGGGCAGTGCCCACCTATCAGACATCGTTGAGCTTGGTGTAATGGTGGGTAATGCCCACCCTTTTTATTCCGCTCGAATCCCGTAGGGCTGGATTGCACCTCCCCGGCTTACAGCCTACCGGGGCAGTTTTCGCCGGGATGACAATGACTTTGAGCCAATTTTTTCTATGACAGACATGATCCAGCCTGGTTGAAGGGTCAGCATGGCATTTACTGCTACTGTGCGGTGAGCGGTGAGCGGTGAGCGCTAATCGGTAACCGACGCCCTGCACGGTAACTATGAAGCGTGGGCGGGTTGGGTCGTCACCCAGTTTCTGGCGCAGTATCTGCTGGTGGGTCAACAGCTGCCCGGGGTGATCGGTCAATAGACGTAACAGCTCATATTCCTTTTTTGACAAGTGAACAGGCTTGCCGTCTACGCTGGCTTCGCGCTGGGCCAGGTCGACGTGCAATCCCTCTGCCTCGAATATTGTCTGCGTCGATGTCATCCCTTCGTGATTGCGTAACACGACACGGATTCGCGCCATCAATTCACTGATCCCGAACGGCTTGGTGACGTAGTCATTGGCGCCGGCATCGAGTGCCTGAACCTTTTCCATCTCTGACGCGCGCACTGATAACACGATAACGGGAACCTGAGACCATTCCCGCAGCCGCAGGATAAAATCCTGTCCATCCATATCGGGCAGCCCCAGATCGAGTATGACCAGATGTGGTTTCACGCTGGCGCAGAGTTTCAGCCCATCCTCTCCGAGGCGCGCCTCCTCGACCATATAGCCATGCGCCTCAAGGCTGGTGCGCAGAAATTTGCGGATCTGGGCCTCGTCCTCGACAACAAGAATGGTGTCTGCTGAAGAATTCATGTGTCGCCTGTTTCACCCGGTCGTAGCGAGGGCAATGTTATGCGCATACAGGTCCCCCGACCCTGTTTTCCCTCATGCGCGGTGACAGTACCGCTGTGTGCCGCAACCATGCCTTGGCAGATTGCCAGACCCAATCCGGTACCCTGGTAATTACCGCGATCTCCCCCGACGCACGGTGTAAAAATGGCCACCATCCCTACCGGCTCGCGGCTGGTGGTCAGTGGCAGAAACGTCCACTGGCCAATCGCCATCGGCTCGGAGGAATGGCCCGTCCAGGCCTGCTCGATATCCGATTGCGGCACATCATAGGCCGCCCCTGCACTCGCCCTAATGCGCGGCACCCCTTCCGCGTCCGCCATAAACACGACAATGGTGCATTCCATGGATTGCCTCAAATGAGCCGCCAGGGCCTCCAGCACCTCCTCCGTACCGGCAGCCGACGACAGGCGGCGACTAAATTCATAGAGCGACGAAATCCGATGCAGAGACAGCTTGCGCTTCGCCATCTCTTGCTGCATTCGTGCCGCCAGGTTCCCCGTGATCGCCGCAATGATCAGAAAGAACATCAGGGTCGCGACATCAGCCTCGTCCGCGACCTTTAGGGTGTAATAGGGTTTTGTTAAGAAATAATTGAAGGCCAGAAAACTCAGCAGGCTCGCCAGCAGCGACGGGCCTACGCCGGTGCGGGCCGCAACGATCAATACACCGGTCAGGAATAGCAATGAGCGACGGGCATGTGGCATCATGCGCTGGGCAATAAAAGCCACGGCCACCGTTACCGTCACGATACCCAGGGCACTGATATAGGCTAGCGGCCATAGTGATGAAGGGTCATATCTTTTAGCCATATGGTGCGCGGCCCAATTGCCTATGCATTTGGCGGCCAGGCAAAACCCAGCCAGTGGAATCCTGGCGGCCTACTGACATTGGATAAAATACAGAATGATAAAATTTTTACACATTTGTTATGTGTCTCGACTGAATGCCGTGCCGATAATTCGCGCACCTGTTGTTGGAATCTAATGGCATGCACGTCAGTAAATATGGGTCCCTGATTGCTATGCCTGGCATAGTGCTACCACCTCCCGGCCTCACCCTCTTACTGGTTTCGATATTGCTGCCAATGCACAGGCGCGGCGAGGCGCTGCCAGTATTCCGCTCATTGCCTAAACCGGGGGCACTATGCATTGGCGCGCGATAACACGCCTTTTCGGCATCCTGCTGATGCTTTACAGCCTGAGCTTCGTACCCTCGGTCGGCGTCGCCCTGCTCTACGCTGACCACCAGTGGCATGTGTTCAGCATCTCCCTGTTGATTACGGTGATTGCCGGGGTGGCGTTGTGGCTACCCAACCGTGCACAGAAAGACGAGTTGTCCATCCGTGACGGCTTCCTGGTGGTCACGCTGTTCTGGGCACTGCTGGGCATGATTGGCGCACTGCCCTTTATTCTGGGGCTGCATCTGGGTATCACGGATGCGGTGTTTGAATCCATCTCCGGATTCACTACCACCGGCGCGACCGTGATCGTTGGGCTCGACCAGTTACCGCCCTCGATCCTGTACCACCGGCAACAGATGCAGTGGCTCGGCGGCATGGGCATTATCGTGCTGGCCATCGCTATCCTGCCCCTGCTCGGTGTCGGCGGCATGCAGCTGTATAAGGCCGAGGCATCCGGGGTGGCCAAGCATGAAAAACTGACCCCCCGAATCGCGCAAACGGCCCGCGTGTTATGGATGATCTACCTCGCCCTGACCGTTGCCTGTGCGCTCGGATTCTGGATTGCCGGCATGAGCCTGTTCGACGCGATAGGCCATGCCTTTACCACGGTGGCGACCGGCGGCTTCTCTACCCACGATGCCAGTATCGGCTACTACAATAGTCCGGCGATCGAGATCATCGCCATCATCTTTATGCTCGCCGGCGGCGCCAATTTCGCCATCCATTTCTTTGCCTGGCGCCGAGCCACCATTACCCCATATGCAACTGACCCTGAGGTCAGGAGTTATGGGTTGATCTTTATCGTCTCGACCCTGTTTGTCGCCCTGAGCCTCTACTGGGCCGGCGCCTATTCGGGCAGCGGGGAATCCCTGCGGTATGCCGCATTTCAGGTCGCCTCGATCCTGACCAGCACCGGCTTCGGCACAGCAACCTTTGCCGAGTGGCCGCTGCATATCCCGCTGATCCTGGTGATGCTGTCATTCACCGGTGGTTGCGTGGGATCGACGGCAGGCGGGATCAAGGTCCTGCGCATCATGTTGCTGGCCAAACTCGGCCTGCGACAACTTTTCCTGCTGGCCCACCCGCAGGCCGTATCCGTCGTCAAGCTGGGGAAACGGCCCATATCGGAGGACGTGTTGTTTTCGGTGTGGGGCTTCTACGTGCTGTATATCGTCACCTCGTTGTTTCTCACCGTGGCGATGATGGCCGCCGGTCTGGATTTCGAATCGGCCTTTGGCGCCGTGGTCGCCACCATTAATCTACTCGGCCCCGGCCTGGGCGAGGTCGCCTCCAACTTCGCCTCGGTCAGCGCCACGGTCAAATGGCTGGGTGTGTTCGGCATGCTGGTCGGGCGGCTGGAAGTCTTTACCCTGCTGATCCTGTTCCTGCCGGCGTTTTGGCGACACTGAGTCACTGCTGCGAATGCTGCGAGAGCCATC
This sequence comes from Gammaproteobacteria bacterium, assembly GCA_032250735.1. Classification (NCBI taxonomy): domain Bacteria; kingdom Pseudomonadati; phylum Pseudomonadota; class Gammaproteobacteria; species Gammaproteobacteria bacterium. The sequence continues at coordinate 67,771 of JAVVEP010000016.1, read as the reverse complement.
GTGAAAATCATTATTCTCGGCGCCGGCCAGGTCGGCACAACCGTCGCACAAAGCCTCGCCAACGAGGCCAACGACATCACGGTCGTGGACCAGCAGCCCGCCCTGCTAAAAGAGCTCCAGGATCGCCTCGACATCAAAACCGTTACGGGCCACGCATCGCATCCCGAGGTTTTATATCGCGCCGGAATCGAGGATGCGGATTTGGTGTTGGCCGTTACCAACAGCGATGAAACCAACATGGTCGCCTGCCAGATTGCGCACACCCTGTTCCACACCCCTACCCGCCTGGCGCGAGTACGGTCGCCCGACTATCTGACATATCCCGAGCTGTTCGCTCCGACCGCGGTGCCCGTCGATGTCCTCATCAGCCCCGAACAATTGGTGACAACGTATATCCGCCACCTCATTGAACAACCTGGCGTATTACAGATTCTGGATTTTCTGGACGGCAAGGCCCAGCTGGTCGCGGTCCGTGCCCACTACGGTGGCCCGCTGGTCGGAAAGCAACTGCGCAATCTCGCCCAGCAATTGCCGAAAATTGAAACACGTGTCGCGGCCATCTTCCGTCGCGATCGCGCCATCATCCCCGATGGTGACACCGTCATCGAAGCCGACGATGAAGTCTTTTTCCTTGCCGCACAGCGTGATATCCCCGCCGTGGTAGCCGCCTTTCGCCGCTCCGACAAACCCAACCGTCGGGTCATCATCGCCGGCGGCGGTAATATTGGTAAACGCCTGGCCGAACTTATCGAATCGAAATACCGCGTCAAGATCATCGAACGCGACCCGCAGCGATGCCGGCATCTCGCAGAAACCTTGCACAAAACCGTGATCCTGCAGGGTGATGCCGGGGACGCCGACCTGCTGAAGGCAGAGGATATCGAAGATACGGACGTATATTGCGCCGTCACCAACGACGACGAAGCGAACATTCTGTCTGCCATGCTGGCTAAACGTCTTGGCGCGCGCAAGACATTGACCATCATCAACCGGCAGAGTTATGTTGACCTTGCCCAGGGAACCGCCGTGGATATCGCAGTCTCGCCCGCGCAAGTTACCATTGGCGCACTCTTGACCCACATCCGCCGAGGCGATTTCGTGGCGGTGCACTCCCTGCGCAGGGGCGCTGCAGAAGCGATCGAGATCATCGCGCATGGCGATCACAAAACATCGCGGGTGGTAGGCCGCCGCATCGATGAATTGCCACTACCTGAAGGCACCACCGTCGGCGCCATCGCACGTGAAAAGAAACTTCTTTTCCCCCACAAGGACATGATCATCGAACCCGATGACCATATTGTTTTATTCTTGTCCGACAAACGAAAAATCGCCGAAGTGGAACGATTGTTTCAGGTTGCAATCACCTTCATTTGACGCGCATCGACATTCCAGGTCGGAGGTTAGCGGGTTAGGTTCAGGTCTGCGTTATTGTGTTATATAAATTTTTGCTGGATTGTTCCCAATAATGCAATAACGCAGGCCTGACTCGTTTCTTAATTGCCGGATAATTGCCGGACGATTGATAGTGACGGCGCTATAGGATAAGGGGCTCAATATGATTCTTGACCTCTTTCTTCCTTTTTCTTTCCGTTGCCCCCTTTCTTTCCGATCTCATTCAGGCTGTGCCTGGTACTGGCTATACTGGTGCTATCTACCCGTAAAAACTGTGATACCAAATGGAACCCCAAAGACACCAGGTCGTCATCGTCGGTGGCGGCGCCGCCGGCCTGGAGCTGGCCACCGCGCTAGGGAACAGGCTCGGCAAAAAAGGGCTGGCCGACATCGTCCTCATCGACGCCAGCCGCACTCATATCTGGAAACCGCTGCTGCACGAGATCGCCGCCGGTACCCTCGACTCGGCGGAAGATGAACTGGAATATCTCGCCCAGGCGCGCTGGAACCATTTTCGGTACCGCCTCGGCCGCATGACTGGCCTCGACCGCGAGCGCCGGGAGGTCTGCATTGCCGCCACCTATAGTGAGGAGGGGATCGAAATCATCCCCGAACGGCGCTTCCGTTACGATACGCTGGTGATCGCCGTGGGCAGTCTCAGCAATGACTTTGGCATCCACGGGGTGAATGAGCACTGCCTGTTCCTCGACACCACCGCCCAGGCAGAGCGTTTCCAGGGCAAGCTGCTGAATTGCATGCTCAAGGCCCACACCCAGGGCAAGCCCATCGCTGAGGGGCAACTGGACCTGGCCATCATTGGGGCCGGCGCCACCGGGGTGGAGCTCGCCGCGCAGATCCATCGGGTGACCCGGTTGCTCTCCGCCTACGGTCTCGACACCATCGATCCGGACAAACACATCCGGATTCATATCATCGAGGCGGGCCCGCGTATCCTGCCGGCGCTACCGCCGCGCCTGTCGCAGGCGGCGCAACATGAACTGGCGCGGCTCGGGGTTACCGTCCACGTCAACCAGCGTGTGGTGGAGGTCACCGAGGCGGGGATCGTGACCGCCGGGGGCGGCGTAATCCCCGCCGCCATGAAGGTGTGGGCGGCCGGGATCAAGGCGCCGGACTTTCTCAAGGACATCGCCGGACTGGAGACCAACCGGCTCAACCAGTTAGTGGTGAAGCGCAATCTGCTGACCACCCGCGACGACAACATCTTCGCCATCGGGGACTGCGCCGCCTGCCCGCTGGACGCGCAGGGCCACGATCATGGCAACAATGTGCCACCACGCGCCCAGGCCGCCCACCAGCAGGCGGCGATTCTCGCTAAAACGATCCGGCGCCGCCTCAAGGGCCAGCCACCGCTCGATTTCACCTATCGTGATTACGGCTCGCTGGTGGCATTGGGACGTTACAGCACGGTCGGCAGCCTGATGGGCGGATTGGTCGGCAGCATGATGGTGTCCGGCCGCATCGCCCGTGTCGTTTATCTTTCCCTTTACAAGATGCACCAGGCTGCCCTCTTCGGCTGGCCCCGCGCCATCCTCATCAGCCTTCTCCACTTCCTGCGCAAGGGCATCGATCCGCAGGTCAAACTGCACTGATCATCGCCTGTAATTGAATTTTGATCGTTCATGAAAATATTGAAAGTGCATTGATGGGGCAAAGTGAACCTTTCCTAATCTTCTCTAATATATGAATATCCTGTTAAAAATGATTCTCCATATATCGTTATGCAATATACAGTTATGTTCATGGCAAAAAAGGTTTTGGCCATTTTTAGCCTGTCACGGGTGAATAGAATTCTCGATAGAAATATAGGTCGTATTAGCCTACTATCCATGCCGTGTTGATTTGAACAACGACTCAGGTATTAACCTGCATGGGAAAAGGAGACTTCGCCATGTTTCGACCAATTTTGTTGCCCGTAACGATTGCATTGCTCTTTTTTTCAAGCAGTGTGAATGCCTTTATTATCCAGCAAACCCATTCCGATTCGTGGAATTATGCCACTCGTGCGATAGTAGCGGGCGGGGCTAGCGGCGGCTTTTTATTTTCCGGTAATGCGGAATCCCACCTGGGGAGATCCCCGACAGTCTCCATACAAAGATTCAACCCGCTGTTAGGCACTTTGCAAGCGGTCGATGTATTTCTCCAGTTTCGTGCCAAATTCTCGATCACCGCGGATTGTTCAGGCATTGGTTACTGCGAAAGCGAGGGATCGGGCAATGGTACGCATACCATTCTCCTCGACGACCTGGGCGCCGATCTTGGCGTTTCATTCATTGATTATACAAATCCGGCGGCGCCGCCCACTAGCAATGTCACCTACGGCGCAGGCGCAACTACCCAGTGTGATGGAGTATTTCCCTGTTCAGCCTCCAATGGCGGCGCTGACTTCCAGGAACTGCTTTTCTCTTTCCTGGACGATGATGTCGCGGGATTTATTGACGACCTTGACGATCCAGCGGATGACGTGTTCGTCTTTTATCGGGAAGGCAAGCCTGAATACACTGGTTTCAGGGCCTTTCACAAGGGATACCCATCGGATGAAAACGTTGAACAGTTCGGTGACGATTCCAACGATCTGGGTCTGTTGCTGGCAGCTATCGATTTGTACGCGTTTCAAAATCAACATGGACTGTTTTACAGCGATATCCATGTCAAATACTGGTCCAGTTTTGATGTTGCTGTCACATACACTTATGAAACACCATCAACCGGGTCGCCGGTCGCGGTTCCGGCTCCAAACTCATTACTCCTTTTGCTGAGCGGCTTGATCCCGCTCGCAAGAAAAGCCGGAAAAAGAAAACACGGATTACAACGGCACGGGCAGTGACCGAGCGAGATTGCTGCTAATAAGAAAAATACTTTTCTTTTGTACCCGACCCGGGTCTTTTGCGCACCACAAAAAAAGGCGACCCGAAGGCCGCCCTGTAATGCGTAAGCCGAAAGTTTAAGTGTTGCGCTTCCTGCGTGAGACTAGTCCAATACCGAACAGCCCGATGGCCATCAGGGGCAGCAATCCCGGCTCGGGGATGGCATTCGTCGGCGGCACAACGTCGAGGTTGGCATTGAACCAGAGGTACTTGTCCTGCACAACCCCGTTCAGGCCGGCCAGCAACGAACCCTCGATCGTGTTGCCGTTGCCTGCACCGTCACCAAAGCCCGCCGCCGCGACTGTATTCGTATCGGTGCCAGCCCACCCCATGGTCTCGTAAAAGAAGCCGATGAGTCCCTCGCCGATAGGCACGGCGTAGCCGTCGCTGCGCAGCACGAGTTGGAAGCTGTTGGTCGGAGTGCCGTGTGAGTTGTACCAGCCGACGTTGTCCCAACTGACGATCAACTGGTCGGAGCTCAGGTTGTAGTGAACAACGCCCGACGCGGCATTGCGCGTATCCACGTCACCGAAGAACGGCGAGATGATGGGTGCGGCGGCGCCGGTCGGGCCGCTCGGGATGTAGGCGGAGATTCCCGCGCCGAAGCTGACGTTGCCGTTGTTGTTAATGAACAGGCTGTTGTAGGTATTACCGAAGAAGGTGACATTGAATCCCAGGTCCAGGGCCATGAAGCCATCGTCGTTTCGGCCGTCCGCCTGCCCGACGTTGGCCGAACTGCCGCCACCTGTGGTGACGATGTTCGGACCCAACGTGTCCGTGTAATACCCGCCGGCTGTGTAGACGCCCGGCGAATCGTTCAACGCCGTGGCCGGAATTGTTATCAGAGCGGCCTGCGCGGCGCCGCCGGCCAAGAATAACGCCATCGCAGACACCTTGGCGAAGGTACTGAATGGCCTGCTTTCACTTTTGTTCATGGTTTTTCCCCTTAATACACAGTTGAGCACCCCCGTGTTGCTCTTATTGAAACAAATATGCATTAACCACGCCATTTACTCTACCTTAATGATTTTATTAGGTTTATAAGATAGGCTCAGGCCGCCGCCTCGCGACACTGTAAAATATTCCGACAGCTCACTGGATTTGGCCACGCACACGCTGTACTCAAGCCCTGATCCCGTTGTTCCAATGCGAAAAATGGGTTGAATGACGAAAAATGTGGCCCCGGACATGATATTAGGGAACAGATAGGGTCAGTTCTGGAACAGCAAGTCCAGTCCTCTTTTTGGAGTGTTCGTTAAACTGGGGGGGGGGAGGTTCAAGGTATCCCAGTCATACGCCGGTGCTGAGCATCAGGGCCGTACGATCGGAGTAATCTCCACACCCTCTGCCGGAGGCGTGGCCTTTGCCAGTTCAAGCTCCAGTGCCGCTCTCTCAGCATTCAATTTGATCACCACCCGTTCCAGCGCATCGATGCGTTTTTGCAGGGGTTTTTCTGCACGCTGGAGCTGGACATTCTGTGTCTGTAGTTCGCTGAGCTGTGCCTGTAGTTGCGCGAGGCGCAGTTGTGCCGCTTCCAGTTCATTTTTATTCACCGGGCGGGGACGGGTCTGTTTTTCCGGGGTCTTGGCGGCGATGAGTTTTTCGACGGCGGAGGTGATCAGGGCGGTCTGGTCGCGCAGACTGTGCTGACGCAGGTCCGGCTGCTGCAGGGCATCGGAGATCGCCAGCAGATGCGACTCGGCGGCCAGCAGAATATTTTCCATGGCGGCGTGATTGAGCACGCGCAGTTCCTTTACCTCTTCGGTGGCGTGCAGTAGATGCCGGGCCTCAAACACAAACCGCTCTACGGCGGTCTGGATCGCGACCTGGTCATTGGGGTCGCGTTCGATCGTGGCCTGGGCCTGCTTCAGGGCCTGTCGGGTTTTCTGGTGGCTCCTGGGTGCGGCACCGCCTGCGCCAATGGCCTCGGCCTTTTGCAGTATGGAAATTCCCTCTTCCAGTTGTACGGCCTTGACCGATTGCGATTCCAGGCGCTGAAACTGTCGCAGGGTGACGGCCTGTGCGCGCGCGAAGCCGTCCTGTTCATTTTTTTCGAGACGCCGGAACAGATCGGACAGCCCATTCATCAGGTCGTTGTAGTCCGCCGCGGCAGAGCGGTCAATGCCTTTGGCGAGCAGCGAATCGCGCACGCTCAGGATATCCTGCAGCCGTGTCTGCACCTCAGCCCTGATGGCCGTCGCCTGCTCCAGGGCCTTGTTGGTCAACAGCAGCTTGGCGAAGATCTCGGCCTCGGGCGCCTGCCCGTCCGGGCCCGGTTGCTTGGGGGCGAGGACGAGGAAGCGCGCCTCTTCCAGCGCCTTGCTGGCCTGCGCAAAAAAGCCGGGTGAATAGAAGGCCAGCTCCATCTGCCGGGCGCGGGTCATGGCGGCCTCCGTCTCCTCCAGCGCCTGGGCGACGCTCTTGCCGCTGAATTGCTGCTGCGCCTCGGCGGCGTCAACGGTGACACTGGGCGCGCCCGCACAGCCGGCCAACAGCAACAATATACTGATGAGCAGAGCCCGCAACGGGCCTGAGCCGGTATTTCCCCATGACCTGTGGTTCACGATATCCCCCTCGTTTGTAGATCCGGCAGCGGTAGTGCCCGCCCCGCAATTTCGCTAAACTTCGCCGATGCCAGCCAGCGCCCCCAAAGTAACCCCTCACGCCAGTCACCAGGCCGGTACTCAAGCCGGCACCCAGGCCGGCACCAAGACACCCCAGGCCGATGGCCAGCACACCCCGATGATTACGCAGTTTCTGCGCATCAAGGCAGAATTTCCGCATACCCTGCTGTTTTATCGCATGGGTGATTTTTACGAATTATTTTTCGACGACGCCCGCAAGGCGGCGAAGCTGCTGGACATCACCCTCACCGCGCGCGGCAAATCCGGCGGCGACCCTATCCCCATGTGCGGCATCCCCTACCATGCGGCCGATGGCTATCTGGCCAGGCTGGTGCGCCAGGGTGAGTCGGTCGCCATCTGCGAGCAGATCGGCGATCCGGCCACCTCCAAGGGCCCCGTGGAACGTAAGGTAACACGCATCGTCACCCCCGGCACGGTCACCGACGAGGCCCTGCTGGAAGAGCGCCGCGACAATCTGGTGGTGGCGGTGCAGGCGCTGGGCGCACGATTCGGCATCGCCGCGCTGGATGTCACCAGCGGCCGCTTTAGCGTGCTGGAGGTGGACGGCGAAGAGGCGCTGGTCGGCGAGCTGGAGCGACTCAATCCCTCCGAGCTGTTGTTAAATGACGAAATGCTCAATGACGAGGCGCTGCCCGCCGGTATTGATCCCCAGCGCCCCGGCCTGCGTCGCCAGCCACCCTGGTATTTTGAAGCGCAGACCGCGCGGCGGTTGCTCACCCAGCAGTTCGGCACCCATGACCTGGCCGGCTTTGGCTGCGAGCAGCTGCATCTGGCGGTGAGCGCCGCCGGCTGCCTGCTGCAATACGTCAAGGATACCCAGCGTACCGCCCTGCCGCACCTGCGCGGCCTGCAGGTGGAGCGCCGCGAAGACAGCATCGTGCTGGACGCCGCCAGCCGCCGTAATCTGGAGCTGGAAACCAATCTCGGCGGCGGCCGTGAACACACCCTCGCCTGGGTGATGGACCACACCGTCACGCCCATGGGCAGTCGCCTGCTGCGGCGCTGGATCAACCGCCCGCTGGCCGACCACCCGGCCCTGCGCCAGCGGCATCAGGCCATTGCAGTGCTGCTCGACGGACATCGCTACGAGGCGCTGCAGAGCATCCTGCGCGCCGTCGGCGATGTGGAACGCATCCTCGCGCGCATCGCCATTGGCAACGCCCGACCGCGGGATTTTTCCCAGCTGCGCGATACCCTGGAACGCCTGCCCGCGCTACGCCAGGCGCTCGGCGACATCATCGCCGGCCAGGACTGCCGGCTGCTGGAGACCCTGCGACAACGCATCGGCGAATACCCTAAGCAACACGCCCTGCTTCGCGCCGCCATCGTCGAGGTGCCGCCGATGCTGATTCGCGACGGCGGGGTCATCGCCCCCGGCTATGACAGCGAGCTGGACGAGCTGCGTGCGATCAAGCACAACGCCGGACAGTTTTTGTTAGACCTGGAACATCGCGAACGTGAGCGTAGCGGCATCAGCACCCTCAAAGTGGCCTACAATCGGGTGCACGGCTATTACATCGAGATCAGCAAGGCGCAGTCGGCCAAGGCGCCGGAAGACTATATTCGTCGCCAGACCCTGAAAGGCGCCGAGCGCTACATCACTCCCGAACTCAAAGGCTTTGAGGACAAGGCGCTGTCCTCAAAGGAGCGTGCGCTGGCCCGCGAAAAGATGCTCTATGAGGCGCTGTTCACGCAACTGGCCGAGGTGCTGCCGGCAATGCAAGACAGCGCCAGTGCAATAGCGGAGCTGGATGCGCTGGTCAATCTCGCCGAACGTGCAGAGACACTGGATCTGTGCCAACCAGAATTAGTCGACACGCCCGGACTGCACATCGAAGGTGGCCGCCACCCGGTGGTGGAACAGGTGATGGATAACCCCTTCATTCCCAATGACGTGCAGTTTGATGAACAGCGGCGCATGCTGATCATCACCGGACCCAACATGGGTGGTAAATCCACCTACATGCGCCAGACCGCACTCATCACCCTGCTGGCCCACGCCGGCAGTTTCGTGCCGGCCCGCCGCGCGGTGATCGGGCCGTTCGATCGCATCTTCACCCGCATCGGCGCCTCCGACGATCTGGCCGGTGGTCGATCCACTTTTATGGTGGAAATGACCGAGACCGCCAACATCCTGCACAATGCCAGTGAACGCAGCCTGGTATTGATGGATGAAGTGGGCCGCGGCACCTCCACCTTCGATGGCCTGTCGCTGGCCTGGGCCTGCGCCGAGGAGCTGGCCAGCAGCGTGCGGGCCTTCACCCTGTTTGCCACCCACTACTTTGAACTCACGTGCCTGCCGGAAACCCTGACCCAGGTGGCCAATGTCCACCTGGACGCGGTGGAACACGGCGACGGCATCGTATTTATGCATGCGGTAAAAGAGGGGCCTGCTAATCAAAGTTATGGTCTGCAGGTAGCCGCGCTGGCCGGGGTGCCGGGCTCGGTGATCAAACGCGCCCAGCAACACCTGCTGCAACTGGAAAGCCAGACCGCCAATGCCCCCCGGGGCACGGCGGTCGAACAGTTTTCCCTGTTCGCCGCGCCGAGCGACGATCATCCGGCCCTGCATGCGCTGCGGAAGATCGACCCCGACGGCCTGGCCCCCCGCGAGGCCCTGGCCGCGCTTTACGAATTGCAGAGGCTGATCGACAAGCCTGCGTGAGGCGCCCGGCCCTGAGTCAACCACAGTTCAACCACCGGCCCACCCCATGAACTATGCCATACTGCAAAGTGCACCCGGCACAGCAACCCCATTAACTGACCACCAATACCAACACCCCATTTTGCACAAGCAGCTAGCGGCCGATTGGCGCCAGTCAGAAGCACAGATTATTGTTTTTCGCTACGTGGCTGATTGCCGTTTTCCTTGTTAGACTTGTGCAAAATTTGGCGCAGGAGGAACCAATGACTTACGTTGTTACCGAAGAATGCATCTTGTGCAAGTACACCGATTGTGTGGAGGTCTGCCCGGTCGACTGCTTTCACGAAGGTCCGAACATGCTGGTCATCGACCCCGAGGAGTGCATCGATTGCACCCTTTGCGAACCCGAGTGCCCGATCAACGCGATCTATTCGGAAGACGATCTGCCGGAGGACCAGTTGAAGTTTATCGCCCTCAACGCCGAACTGAGCCAGCAGTGGCCGGTCATCACCGAAATCAAACCGGCGCCCGCCGACGCCAAGCAATGGGAAGGCGTGCCGAACAAGCTCGACAAGCTGATCCGTTAGTGTGCGCCCTGCAGGTCATCCCCTATGGCGAGGACCCTTTGCGCAGGCTTGCCCAACAGCTGATCGAAACCCACCGCGACACCCTACCCAAGCTCACCGATGTCATTGTCCTGCTACCCACCCCACAGGCCAGCCTGCGATTTCGGCAGGTGTTACTGGAGATAGCCGCCGACCACCAGTTTCCGGCCCTGCTGGGGCCGACCATCGACACCCTGCCCCGCTGGGTCAATCAGCAATCCATTACTGAACAGGCGGTGCTCTCGGAACATCAGCGGGAGCTGATGCTGGTCGAGGCGCTGATCAGCCACCCCTGGCTCTACGGTCAGGGCAATCCCTGGACGCTGGCGGACAGCCTGCTGGAATTGTTTGATGAACTGGGCGCGACCCATCTCAGCCTGCCCGAAACGCTCGACCCCTTTGTTGAACAACTGGCCGGCGCCTACGGGCTGGAGCGTCTCGATCACGACAGCCTGGTCGGCGAGGCGCGGCTGGTGCACTCCCTCTGGCAGGCCTGGCACCAGCAGATGCACGCCGCCGGGGTGATCGATCGGCACACCGACCAGCTGCTAAAACTCGCCGCCTGCCAGGCCTCGCTCTCCCCCAGGGCGCATTTTTATATCGCCGGCCTGGGCGATGTTTCGCCGGCACAGGCCCACTGGTTGCGCCACCTGCTGGCGCGGCAGCAGGCCGAGATCCTGTTACAGGCCAGCCCCCTGGCGCTGCCGGACACGGACTATCACCCCGCTCGCGGGATGCAGGATCTCCTGCAGCGCCTCGACAGTGCCGCGGCGATCCCCGCCGCCGCCGACAATCCGTACGGCCAGTGCCTCGACTCCATCTACAGCGACAGCCCCAGCCCGCTGCGCCTACGCGCCAGCGCCTGTGCGCAGGATTTCCCCCACAGCCCGGTGGCGGAAAGGATCGCCATCTTCGCCGCCGGCAATGCGGAACGGGAGGCCCAGGCCATCGACCTGCAGGTGCGACTCTGGTGGCATGAGGGCAAACGCAACATCGGCATCGTCACCGAGAACCGGCGACTCGCCCGCCGCACCCGCGCGCTGCTGGAACGCTCCGGCATCAACCTGCAGGATGCGGCGGGCTGGGCCTTATCCACCACCAGCGCCGCCGCCACGCTGGAGCGCTGGCTGGAAACCCTCGAGGACGACTTTGCCTACCAGCCCCTGCTGGACCTGCTCAAGTCGCCCTATCTGCTGCCCGGGCAGGATCGCGAAGCGCGCCTGTCCTGCGTGTACCGGTTTGAACAGGGCGTGGTGCTGAAGGAAAATGTCGCGCGCAACCTCAACCGCTACCGGCAGCATTTGCGCTATCGCCAGAACCGCCTGCCCGCCGACATGGCGGCCGACTACGACGACATACACTTACTGTTAGATGAGCTGGCGACCGCGGCCAGCCCGCTGCTGGATCTCACCGGCGACACCCCCCATCCACCCGGCGAGTTCCTGGCCGCGCTGGCCACCAGCCTCGAGCGGCTGGGCCTCAGCCAATCGTTCACGGACGACGCCGCCGGTCAACGCATCCTGCAGGAGCTGCAACAGATGCAGGCCGCGACCCAGGGCAGCAATCTGCGGATGCGCTGGTCGGAATTCCGCACCTGGCTGGGACGTACCCTGGAGCGCTTCAATTTCCAGCCGCCGGCGCAGACCGGCCAGGTGCAGCTCATGAGCCTGGGGCAAAGCGTCCTCAGTCGGTTCGATGCGCTCATCATCGCCGGCTGCGAGGCCGAATACCTGCCGGGCACGGTGGGCGGCTCGCCCTTTTTCAATGACGGGGTGCGGCAGGCGCTGGGACTCAGCGGCCACAGCCAACGCCTGAGTGAAAAGTTTCACCAGTTTCGCTGCCTGCTGGAGTCGGCCGATCGCATCCTGCTCACCCATCGCCAGGAACAGGACGGCGAGGCGGTGGTGGCCTCCGCCTGGCTGCAGCGCCTGCAGTCCTTTCATCAGCTGGCCTATGACGATGACCTGATTGATCAGCCGCTCACCCAGCTCGTCAATCACGGCAACCTGCAGGTCACCCGTGTCGCCGACCCCCTGCCGCAGCCGATGGCCGCCCATCCCACGGCCCGGATTGGCGCCGAGCTGTTTCCGGAATTTCTGTCCGCCAGCGGCTATCAGCAGTTGATCAATTGTCCGTATCAGTTTTTTGCGGCGCGCTGCCTGAAGCTGGAGCCCCCGGAGCTGATCCGCGAGATGCTGGCCAAGGCCGACTACGGCGAACGCGTGCACCTCTGCCTGCAGGCCTTTCATCATGACGTCAGCGGCCTGCCGGGGCCCTTTGCCTCCCCGCTATCAGACAACAACAGGTCCGCCGCCGTACAGTGCCTGCACGACATCGCGGTCGCCGTGTTTGCCCGCGACCTGGAGGATAATTTCCTGCACCGGGGCTGGCTGAAACGCTGGCAGCTGATGATCCCCGAATACATCGACTGGCAGTTCACCCGACAACAGGACTGGCAGGTGAAATCCACCGAGCTGACGGTCTCGACGCCGCGCCCCAACAGCACGGTGACCCTGCGCGGCCGTCTGGATCGTATCGATGCCGGGGTGGATGCCGAGACCGGCGCCAGGGTGGTGGGCATTATCGACTACAAGACCGGCGCCATTCCTGACGCTGCCGAGGTGTTGAGCGGTGAGTCCGTGCAACTGCCCTTTTATGCCCTGCTGGCGGAAAGCACCGGCAGCGAAACCGTCACCCGAGTCGAATACCTCGCCCTGGACGAGCGCAAGGATCTGGCCAATGGCCGCCCGGCGTCCGCCTCGCGGAAGACCGCGGTCAAGACCGTTGGCACGCTGGAGACAGAGACCCTGGAGAGCCTGAAAGACGACATCGCGGAGCGTCTAGATCTGCTGGTAAACCAGATCCAGACGGGAGAGGCCATGCCGGCATGGGGGGATGAGGTGACCTGCGCCTACTGCCAGATGTCCGGCCTGTGCCGGCGTCAGGCCTGGCAGGAATAGTCCACCCGAAATTCACCAGCCCAGAACGAGCAAAGGCGGCCCATCCTGGGCCGCCTTCGTTTACCTCCATACCGGTCGATCCGTGACCGCGTCGATCCGTCGACAAATATCCGTTCCTCATCCCTGCTATCTTCCGTGCCTTTACCCCAAAGGGTAAAACCGGGAACTGTTCGGGATAGTAGCAAAGAATCTTCACATCACAAGGCCATATAAAATATAGACCCCATACCACTTAAACAGATTTAAACACCCTATTTGAAGGGTTTTCTGACTTTTTTACTGTGTAAACAGGGTGATGCTGGCTATTTTATGATCACGACAAACTACCGCATCAATCCATGACTACAAGTATTTCAGAAAAATCCTACACGCCCAAAAAGCGTAAAAACCCACGACATACGATTACTGTTAGTCCACCCATAGTCCACCCACGCATAAAATTCTGGACGACCCCGTGGTACTGAGAGCCGGTGAAAAAACCGTCGGCCTACTCGCCAAACAAAACCCCGAGTCGCCAAACAAAACCCCGGGCCGAATCATCAGCTGATAACATAGGCCGCCATGCCCAATCCACTCCACGCCTCCCAGCCCGACCTCAGCGCCACCGTCAGCGCCTCCGCCGGCACCGGCAAGACCTGGTTACTGGTCACCCGACTGATCCGCCTGCTGCTCGCCGGTGCCCGCGCCGATGGCATTCTGGCGGTGACCTTCACCCGCAAGGCTGCCACCGAGATGCAGACCCGTCTCAATGAGCGCCTGCTGGAGCTGGCCCGTTGCGGGCCCGATGAGCTGCGGGACCTGTTGCAACAGATCGATGCCCCCACCGACCCGCAGACCCTGCAACGCGCCACCACCCTGTATGAGGATCTGCTGCGTGCGCCGCGCAGCGTGCGGGCGACCACCTTTCACGCCTTTTGCCAGGACATCCTGCGGCGCTTCCCGCTGGAGGCCGGCATTCCCCCCGGCTTTGAGCTGCTGGAATCCACCGCGGAATTACAGCAGGCCGCCTGGGATGCCTTATGCGCCAGCGCCAGCACGGCCCCCGAGAGTGACGTGGCCCGGGCCATCGAACACCTGTTCGAGGCCTGTAATGGACTGGCCAGCACCCAGTCCGCTCTGAACAACTTTCTCGCCCATCGCAGTGACTGGTGGGCCTATACCGAGGCGAAGTCGGCGCCGCTGGACTACGCCTGCGACAGGCTCAGCGCCCAGCTGGCGGTGTCGGCGACGGATCAGCCGGAAGCGGATTTTTTCGATGCCGACATGGCCGAGGCGCTGGCCGAGTTTGCCGCCCTGTTGCGCAAACACCCGGGCAAGAAAAATGCCGAGGCATTGACCGCGCTGGGTATCGCGCGTGATGACAGCGTGGATATCGAGACACGTTTCGACCAGTGCAAAAAGGCCTTTCTCACCGCCGCCGGCAAACCGCTGGCCCGCAAGGAGGCCAAGACCCAGGCCAAGTCCATGGGCGACGAGGGCCAGCTCCGCTTTCTGGCACTGCACGGGCAGATCTGCGTGCGGCTGGAACAGGCCATGGGTCGACGCCATGCCATCCAGACCCTGCTGCGCACCCGCGCCTGGTATCAGGCCGGCACGGCACTGCTTGCACACTATCAACAGTTAAAGGCCGAGCAACGGTTGCTCGATTTTTCCGACCTCGAATGGCAGGCCTATCGTCTGCTCAACCACAGCGACAACGTGCACTGGGTACAGTACAAGCTGGACCAGCGCATCGACCATCTGCTGATTGATGAATTTCAGGATACCAATCCCACCCAGTGGCGGCTGATTCTCCCGCTGCTGGAAGAGCTGGCGGCCAACGAGGACCAGCGTGGTCGCAGCGTGTTTCTGGTGGGCGATAACAAGCAGTCGATCTATCGTTTTCGCCGCGCCGATCCGGAGCTGTTTGTCGCCGCCCAGGGGTGGCTGCGACAACATCTACAGGCAGTTACCCAGCCGCTGGATGTTTCCTGGCGCTCCGCCGAGGCGATCATGACCCTGGTGAACCGGGTGTTTGCCAGCGGGCCATTGCAACAGCGTTTGACGGCGTTTGCCACCCACACCACACACCACCCCGCACTGTGGGGCCATGTGGAATTTTTGCCCCTCATCGAGACCGATGAGGAAAATGAGGAAAATGAGGAAGTAGAGGATACCGCCCCAACATTGGTCCCCGGCCTGCGCAATCCCCTGCAGGCGCCACGCCTACTGGCACAGGATCAGCGTTACCTCCGACAGGGTCAGCAGATCGCCGCCCGGATCCGCCGGCTGATCGACGGCCACTGCCTGATCGGCCCGGCCGCTGCCGCGCGCCCACTGCACTATGGCGATATCATTATTCTGCTGCGCCATCGCACCCATGCCGGGGAGATCGAGCAGGCCCTGCGCAAGGCCGACATTCCCTATATCGGCGCCAATCGCGGCACCCTGCTGCACAGCCTGGAGGTGCAGGATCTGGTGGCGCTGTTAAATCTGCTGATCACCCCGTTCAACAATCTGGCCCTGGCCAGCGTGCTGCGCTCCCCCCTGTTTTCCTGCAGCGAACAGGACCTCATCGCCCTGGCGAGCCTGACCGAGGGCCACTGGATGGCGCGTCTGGCGGTGATCGGCCCACAGCAGCCGCCGGTCAGTCCGCTGCACCGCGCCCATCGACTGCTGGCAGGCTGGCAGGGTCTGGTGGGCACCCTGCCCGTGCACGACCTGCTCGACCGGATCTATTGTGACGGCGATGTGCTCAATCGTTATCACGCGGCCTATCCGGAACACCTGCAGCATCGAGTGATGGCCAACCTGACCCGGCTCATCGAACTCGCCCTGGAGATCGATAGCGGCCGTTACCCCAGCGTCGGGCGTTTTGTATCGCGCCTGCACAGCCTGCAACAACAGGCACAGGACGCACCGGACGAGGGCCTGCCACTGCAGACGGGGGCGCGGGTGCGGATCATGACCATTCACGCCGCCAAGGGGCTGGAGGCGCCGGTGGTGTTTCTGGCCGACGCCACCAATACCGGGCGCAGCATCCAGGCCCATCGTGCCATCGTCGACTGGCCGGCCGATGCGGCCAATCCCGGCAGTTTTTTACTGGCTGGCACCAAGGAGCAGCGCGACCCCTTCACTGCGGCGATCCTGGAACGCCACCAGCAGGCGGAGGCACGGGAAGACGCCAACCTGCTGTATGTCGCCATCACCCGACCGAAGCAGCACCTGTATATCTCCGGCTGTCGCCCCACGCGCGGCACGGAACTGGGCTGGTATGGGCTGATGGCAACGCAGTGCCGCGAGGCCGAAGCCGCGGTGCAGGACGCCACGGCAACGGCCGGGATTACCCCGGATGAGTCCGCGCCCATCGTCATCCGCAGCGGCGAACCCCCGAGCGTCGACACCATAACCGATCGCAAAACGACCGGCCCCGGCGGTGCCCCTTCCCTGGTCGCGGTGTTGGCGCAACCCCTGGAGATCGGCCCGGCCAGCCGGGTGATCGCCCCCAGTCACGCCGCCTCCGCCGGCGGGTCCCCGCCAGGCCGACCGGGGGCCGCCGCCGATGATGGCACCCGCGGCATCGCCATACATCGCATGCTGGAACTGCTGTGCGCACAACAACCGCCGGCCACCATCCCGACACGGGTGGCCGCGGAGTTGGCGATCGCCGCCCACCAGCACGACATCGCGCAGTGGTTTGATGAGGCCCGCCGCATATTTCAGGACCCGGATCTGGGCTGGATATTTTCCCCTCAGCAACCGCAGACCGCCTACAACGAGGTCGCCGTATCGTATCGCCAGCCGCAAACCGGCCACACCGTGTTCGGGATTATCGACCGCCTCATCGAGACCGATGATCAGGTCTGGGTCATCGACTACAAAACCCATGCCGTCACAACCCCGCAACAGTGCAACAGTCTCGTCGATCAATACCGCGAACAGCTCCGCCTGTACTGCAGTGGGGCACAGCAGCTGTTTCCGCAAAAGGAAATTGGCGGCGGTCTGCTGTTCACCGCGACCGGAACGTTTTTCGACGTCTCGCCATGAGTAAAAAAACCAGGCAACAATGAAACCCAAAATGCAGTAGACATCCCTCCGTTTTTCGCTTTTACTATACGTAATCAAGACACGAAAACTGGAAGTTTCATGGAAGAAAATACAATTTTACTAGTGGAGGACAATCCGGATGATGAGGCCCTCACCGTACGCGCGCTCAAAAAGAACAATCTCCGCAATGAGCTGATCATCGCCCGCGATGGTGCAGAGGCCATTGACTATCTTTTCGCGGAGGGTCAGCACCAGGGACGTAACATCAATCAGTTACCCGCCCTGATCCTGCTGGATCTACAGCTGCCAAAAATCGATGGTTTTGGTGTATTGAAGCGATTGCGCGCCGATCAGCGCACCAGGTTTCTGCCGGTGGTGGTACTCACCTCGTCGGCAGAGCAGGAAGATATTCTCAATGCCTACGGCCTGGGCGCCAACAGCTATGTGCGCAAGCCGGTAGACTTTGATGAATTCATCAAGACGGTCGGCCAGCTCGGGCCCTACTGGCTGGTCACCAACCAGTGTCCCGCCGTCGTTGCGTAAGTGACGGCCGACAGTTTCTTCACAGACTCGGAGAGCCCTGAACGAATAACCCCGCTCACTGGGACAACAAAGATTCCAGTCGCTCCAGGTCATTCACGACCTTCCACTGTCCGCCGCCAGACTCCACTCGCTGTTTCCAGCCGGCAAGACGATCCAGATAGTTCCGCGGGTCGACATTATCGGCACGCAATTTTGTGACGTTCAGCGCCACCACGCGATAACCGCTCAACAGTAACGGGATCTCATCGCGCACATAACCTTCGCGCAGCTCTTCCTTCAGGTCGGAAAAGATCAGAATGGTTTTATGGCCGGCACCGGTTTCATTCAGGTATTCGACGGCCTGCAGTATGCCGCCGGTAATATCGGTGTGGGTACTGCTTTTCACGTCTTTCAGAAAGGAGGTGATATGCGCCTGGAATTTTCGCTTCTGCTCATTGCTGACGCTGGGGCGCGGATCAAAGCTGGCCTTGGTGACGATGTCCTTTTCACTAAAACTACCGGTATCCACCCGGGCCACTGCAAAAGAATCACCGGGATTGAGTTCCGACAGGGTGAAGTTGATGACCCGTCGCGCCTGCTCCAGTTCCTGCGTATAGGTGCCGGAGGTATCGATCAGCAGGTACACGCCACGGCTGTCCGCCACCGGCTCAGCGCCATTTGAGCAGGCCGTTAACGCCAATCCTGTGGCGATAATCAACACACCCGCCCATCTTGTTTTGCTCACTATCTGCATCAATGCCTGCATGGTTCTATTCCTTTTCAGGGGGTGATGGTTGGAGACAAGGCTGCCGAACTCAAAGCCTCGTCCTGGCTTACGTGCGCGTCCTTTTCCCTTGCTGCGCGACGGATCAACTGCTCTACCCACAGCGGGGCGAAGATCAGCAGATCATAGATATTGGTCAGCATGCGACCGGAAAAGCGCGCCACATTCCCTGCAAAGCGCAGGCCCCAGTTCAGCAGGCGCAACAGCATTACCGCCAGCACACCCAGCACGGTGCGCGTGGAATGGACAAAGGATTCCAGCGGGATCGCCACAAAGGTCAGCGCGAAGGGCAATATAAATCCCATGCCCATCTGTGCCGCGGTGGTGATCCAGAGGTGGGAGTTCTGCACAATCTCGGTGGCGCCATCGGCGCGCAACAGGGCGCGGGTGGCGGCGGCGTCCTGCATGAGGATCTCACGCATGTACGCGAGCCCCGCCTCAATGCCCGCCAGGGAAAACAGAAAGATAAAGGCCGCCCACAGGATGACCCGTCGCAGTTTGTCATCCAGCGCACCGATCACCGGGAACAGACGGGTAATGCGCAGGGCCTCCATCAGGAACAGGCCCATGGCAATCTCCACCAGGATGATCACCATCGCGGCGATGCTGGAGACGGGATAACCCATAATGCGTGACGTGCCACCGACCATCTCGGACATCGGTGTGGCGATCAGGTTAAAATTGATCGCGGCGCCACCCACGGCAATCAACAATACAAAACCGGCCACAAAGAATTGCGTGAGCGAGGACGATGACAGGGTGCGCACCGCCCGACTCGTGCCCCGCACAATATCTTCGTAGTCCGCCATCTGGCGATCAATGCCCCGGGAACGCTCCAGCAGGCTCTCAACGTTCTTGTTCACCTGCGTCAGGCGTTGGCCGACCTTGCGCCAGTGCGGCATCATTCCCTTGAGGATTTGATGGCGCGCACGACTGGATTTTCGACACTGCTCTATCGCATCATCACTCGCCTTTTCCAGTGAGGCGTGAATGTCTTCGAGGATGTTGCTGACCACCGGGTCACCCTTGGCGGGAATTTTCGCCACCGCATCCACCGCCTTAACCCAGCCAGGTGGTGCCGGCGGCACTTCAATGCTCGACTGGTAGTCTTCATCGAGCAAGATGACCTCTTCGCTGAGCTGCCGATGCAATGCCGGATATTCCGCCAGGTCACGGCGCACGGTGGCGTCGATGCGTTCAAATTCACGCTCGATCATGCGCTCGGCGGCCTCTCTCCCCTGTGCCAGCAACACGTCCTTATTGCGTTGCAACATCCAGCCTTCCCAGCGCAGCACCGCATTGGCTGACAGGCGCAGGGCATTGTGCAGCACGCGGCTTAAGGCATTGATGGTTTGATGCGCCGGCTCCCGGGCGATGTACAGCAACAACGCCAGTATCACAAACCAGATCAGCCCAGAGAGAAACGCGCTAGGCACTATCATGTAGATATCCATATAGGACATTTCGATCTCCTCTATCCACGGAATGCATAACCACATTCCCAACTGTCATCATGTTATAAGCCAAAGCCCGGTCAAAAACGCCAACCGAATCACAAAAAGAAGTTACGCACTTTTTATTCTCTCTCGCATCCTCCAGGCAATCCATTGGGCAAAACCCGCAACGCAAAAAAATGGGGTATCGACGATTACGTCGATACCCCGGAAAAGCGTTAATGTCTCTATTTACACATTCAACGAGACGTTAAAAATTAGCCATTTTTCAGCTGTTCCAGAATCTGGAGCAGGCGCTTCGGTTCCACATAACCGGGAATAACCCGCCCATTCTCCAGCACCATTGTGGGCGTGCCTGTCACGCCCACCAGCTTGGCGGCATCCATGTGGGCCTCGATCGGCGTCGCGCAGTCGGCCTTGGGCAGGGTTTCTCCCGACTTGGCCCTGGTCATTGCCGCGGGGCGGTCGTCCGCACACCACACGGAAACCGCCTTGAAATAGGACGGAGTGTTTATCCCGGAGCGCGGGTAGGCGAGGTAGCGCATGGCGATGCCCAGCTTGTTGTACTCTTCTATCTGCTGGTGCATTTTTCTACAGTAGCCACAGTCGATATCGGTGAAGGCGGTGATGGTAAATTTCACCTTGTCCGCCGCCGGCGAGAAGACCACCATGGTCTTTTCATCCATCTCACTGATAATGCTGGCGCGACCCACATTGCGTTTGGCTTCGGTGAGATTCACCCGGTTCTTCAGGTCGTACAGGTCGCCTTCCAGCATGTAGCGGCCATCGCCCGAGATGTAGATAATCTGCGGCCCAAAAACGGCCTCATACATACCGGGGAATCCGGCAGGCTTGATACTTTCGGCCTGGGCCTGCGGCATCAGTTCAGACAGCACCTTTTTTATGGTGGCGAGATCGTCGGACTCCGTCGCCAGTGATTGCGCGCTAAAAGACAGGCTCGCAAACACTGCCAGTAATGTGAGCAGTGCGGTTCCGTGCGCGGCTTTGCGGGTAAAATATTTCATGCGATTTTATAACCTCTGTTGATGCTTGATGTGTTGGGGCTCGAGCAATCACGACGAAAATCGCCGATATTAATCCCGAAAGTTGGTGTATTGCAGGGGCAGTTCCAGCTTATGTTCCTTCAGCAGGGCCATTACCGATTGCAGGTCATCACGCTTCTTGCCCGTCACCCGCACCTGCTGATCCTGAATGGCGGCCTGTACCTTCAGCTTGGCCTCTTTGATCAGTTTGATAATCTTCTTGGCGGTCTCCTTGTCCAGGCCCTCGCGCACGGTGACCTTCTGTTTGACCTTCAGATTACTGGTCTCCGGTTCGCTGATATCCAGGCAGCCAGTATCTATGCCACGTTTGACCATTTTATTACGTAAAATGTCCATCATCTGCTGCAACTGGAAAGGCCCTTCGGCAAGCAGGGTCAATTCATTGCCGGACTGTTCAAATTTGGCGTCTGCGCCCCGGAAATCAAAGCGCGTGCCGACCTCCCGGTTGGCCTGATCCACGGCATTACTGAGCTCGTGCATATCGACTTCAGAAACCACATCAAATGATGGCATTCACTTTTCCCCTCTAATCTGGAAACGGTCGTTGAACGAGAATCGATGGGCGATCGTCGCAGCAAACGCCCGTTAACCATTGCCCTCAGACTGGCAAACAACGATCAACGGTGGTTTCCCTATGGATTTATTCGAATCTGTCCGCGCCCGTCAACCACGAGGATGATGTGCCGCATGCAGGCTTTTCAGACGCTCGCGCGCTACGTGAGTATAAATTTGTGTGGTGGACAAGTCACTGTGCCCCAGCAACATCTGCACCACGCGTAGGTCCGCACCGTGATTGAGCAGGTGGGTAGCGAAACTGTGGCGCAGGGTATGCGGCGACAGGGGGCGGGTGATCCCTGCCTGCTGCGCATGGCGCTTGATCAGGTACCAGAAGGCCTGCCGGGTCATTCCCGCCCCACGCTGGGTGACGAACAGCTGTTCCGATTCACGCCCCTTCAGCAGCCCGGGACGGGCGCCGAGCAGATACTGCTCCAGCCACTCGACGGCCACCTCACCCATGGGCACCAGCCGTTCCTTGCTGCCCTTGCCCAGGGTTCGCGCCACGCCCTGGCGGAGGTTGACCTGCAATACACGCAGCCCCACCAGTTCCGACACCCGCAGCCCCGTGGCATACAGCAGCTCCAGCATGGCGCGATCCCGCAGACCCAGTTCGGTGGCAGTATCGGGTGCCTTGATCAGCCGCTCGACATCGGCCTCCGTCAGCGCCTTGGGCAGTGAACGTCCCAGACGCGCCGCCTCGATGCGGTCACTGGGGTCTTCGGGGATCTCCCCGTCACGCACCGCCTGCTGATAAAAGCGCCGCAGGCTGGACAACAGTCGTGCCGTGGTACGGGGTTTGGCCTCGGCCCCCACCCGTTCCGCCAGATAGTCCAGCAGATCCTCCCGCCGTGCCGCCAGCAGTGGCTGGCGGCGATGCTGGTCGAGCCAGCCGGCAAATCCGATGAGATCCGATCGATAGGCCGCCAGCGTATTGCGGCTCAGCCCCCGCTCCATCCACAGGGTATCGAGAAAGCGGTCGATCTCGGCGCTGCCGCGGTCGGCGCCCGGCGCGGGCTCAACCACAGACCACGCCCTCGTGGGCCAACAGCGCCCGCTTGATACAGAGCTGTTCACCGGCCACAGCCCCGGCATAACCGCCGATGCCGGATTGCGCCAGGATGCGATGGCAGGGCACCACGATGGGTACCGGGTTGCGTCGACAGGCCTGGCCGACCGCCTGGGCGCCACTGCGCAGGGCCTGAGCCAGCTGACCGTAGGTCTGGGTCGTTCCCACCGGCACCGCCCGCAAGGCGGACCATAGCCGCTGCTGAAATTCGCTGCCCTGCATCTGCAGGGGCAGATCGAAGGGGCGCTGTGGATCCTGCAGATAGGCCTCCAGCTGGCGCGCAACCGTCTCGGCCAGGGCGGTCGATGGCCCCAGCGGCACGGCCGGCGCGGGGACAATATCGATGCTGCACAGGGCGCCGCCGCTGTGCGTGGTGTATATCGCCAGCCACAGCGGTTGTCCGGGCAAGGCAAAGGGCAGGACGGCACCCGGCCAGGGAGATGACTGACCGGATAATCGCGGTGATGGTTTGCTCATGGATGCTGGACTCGTTTCATCGCCCTATTCTGACGAAAAACCGGGACAAAAAAAACGCCCGGATAAACCGGGCGTTTTTTGATGCGACATACAGGATGCCGGCCTACAGCTTTTCTTTGATACGTGCTGCCTTACCCTTCAGATCACGCAGGTAGTACAACTTGGCGCGACGTACGGCACCGCGACGCTTGACCTCAATCTCGCTCACCAGCGGGCTGTAGGTCTGAAACACGCGCTCAACACCTTCGCCATGGGAGATTTTACGCACCGTGAAGGAAGAATTCAGGCCGCGATTGCGCTTGGCAATCACGATACCTTCAAAGGCCTGCAGACGCTCGCGCGTGCCTTCTTTCACCTTGACCTGTACCACGACAGTGTCGCCAGCACCGAAAGCAGGAACCACTTTGGACATCTGCTCGGCTTCGATTTGTTTAATTAGTTCGCTCATGTCCTGCTCCAATCGTTCCTGGCCATCACCTTGCGCCAAAACATTTTCAAAAAGACGGGCCAAAAATCCGGCCTAAAAATCAAGGCGCGAATTATACCTGCATCCGCCCCCGGAAACATAGCCTTTGTCCAATAAAATAACGCACAAATTGCCGGGCAGATGGGCAACTGCGCCGATCAATTTTGTGCATGCTCCCGAATGAACTCATCCAGCAGCTGCTGCTGGTGCGGATCCAGCGTCAAATCCTGCAATAAATCCGGGCGTAGCAGCCAGGTTCGGCCCAGGGCCTGTTTCTGTCGCCAGCGATGGATGGCCGCATGGTCACCACTGAGCAACACGGCAGGGACCTCCACCCCGTCCACCCGTTCGGGGCGCGTATAGTGCGGATAATCCAGCAATCCGTCACTAAACGAATCCTGCGTCGCGGAATCCTCATGCCCCAGCGCACCGGGTAACAGCCGCGTCACCCCATCGATCAGCACCATGGCAGCCAATTCACCACCACTGAGCACGTAATCGCCAATCGACCATTGCTGATCAATCTCCGCGGCGATCAGGCGCTCATCCACGCCTTCGTAACGACTCGCCACCAGCACCATGCCCGGCAGGGCCGCCAGCTCGTGCAACCCGGCCTGGGTCAGGGTCCGCCCCTGGGGCGAGAGGTGGATCACCGGCGAGCCCTCGGGGGCCTGAGCCCTGGCCTCACGGATCGCCGCCCGCAGGGGCTCCAGCTTCATCACCATACCGGGGCCACCGCCGTAGGGACGGTCATCCACGGTGCGGTGCCGATCGGTGGTGAAGTCCCGCGGGTTGCAGCTGTGGATCGACAACAGTGCCTGCTCCACCGCACGCCCGGTGATGCCCACCTGGCTCACGGCATCCAGCATCTCCGGGAACAGCGTCACCACGCCGATGTGCATCATCTCAGCGTCGTACGGCTGGTAGGCGAGAGGCGGGCGCTGGGGGCATTATTCACAATCGGGATCCCAGTCCACCTGTAGCGTACCGGCATGGAGATCGACGGCCTTAACGATGGGCCCCAGCACATAGGGGATCAATCGCTCACGATCACCCTTCACCACCAAGACGTCGTTGGCGCCGGTTTCCAGCAGATGATCCACAACGCCAAGCACTATACCCTCCACGGTCAGCACCGTGAGTCCCTGCAGATCGCTCCAGTAGTATTCACCTTCTGCGGCGGGGGGGAGCTGGTCACGGCGAATGGCGATTTCCTGCCCGGTGAGACGGGCGGCAGCATCGCGATCATCCGCCCCCCTGAATTTTGCCACCAGGCCCTTGCCGTGGGTTTTGACTTCCGTCACGGGCGCGATATCCCAGCCCGTATCACCGGTTGCGGGCGCCTTGTTGTTTATCGGTCGGGTATACCAGGGATCGTAGTCCAGCAGATTGTCCAGCGGATCGGTATAGGAATAGAGTTTCAACCAGCCACGCACACCATAGGGTGCGCCGATTTTGCCGACAACGAGGTACTGCGTCTCGGTGGAGACCGTTTCTGTTGACGTCATTGCTTTCGAGACTGCTTTCGAGGTCATCGCTGTTGAAACCGGGGAGACAACCCCGGCTGTGCTAAAAAGACCGGCTTGCGCCGGCCATCATAAACAATCGATTAAGCGGCCGCTTTCTGCTTCTGTTTCAGCAGGCTGGCGACACGATCAGAGACCTGGGCGCCCTGAGAGACCCAGTGCGCAATGCGTTCGACATCCATGCGTAATGGCTCTTCAACGCCCTTTGCGACAGGGTTGAAAAAGCCCAGGCGCTCAATGAAACAGCCGTCGCGCTTGTTGCGGCTATCGGTCACAACGATGTGGTAGAAAGGGCGTTTTTTGGCGCCGCTACGTGACATACGGATGGTTACCATGCGTGTAAATCCTTCATTTAATCAATAAAAGTCGTCAATAAATTCTGGTCGATCAGGCCGTACCCATCAACAGGCAGCCCAAGAGAGCCGCGCATTCTACGCCAATCCGCTAGAAAAGGAAATGGCGTATAACGCGGAGTCACGGGGCGCTAAAAGGGCATTCCCGGCGGCATTCTGCCCTTGAGGCCGCGCATCATCTTGGCCAGACCGCCACCCTGGGTCATCTTTTTCATCATCTTCTGCATCTGGGTGAACTGCTTGAGCAGGCGGTTGACATCCTGCACCTGGGTACCCGAGCCCGCCGCAATGCGACGCTTGCGCGAACCCTTGATGATGGCCGGATACTGGCGCTCCTTCATGGTCATGGAGCTGATGATGGCCTCCAGGCGGGAAAATTGCTTTTCATCGACATTCTTGGCGGCGCCGGCCATCTGGCCCATGCCGGGCATTTTGTCCATCAATGCGGCAATGCCGCCCATGTTCTGCATCTGTTGCAACTGGGTACGGAAATCCTCCAGATCAAAGCCCTTGCCCTTGGAGACCTTTTTGGCAAGCTGCTCGGCCGCCTTGTGGTCGACCTTGTGCTGCGCCTCTTCGATGAGCGACATGACATCACCCATGCCGAGGATGCGCGAGGCCATGCGGTCCGGATGGAAGGCCTCCAGCGCGGTGGTCTTTTCACCCACACCGAGGAACTTGATGGGCTTGCCGGTGATCTGGCGGATCGACAGCGCCGCACCGCCACGAGCGTCGCCATCGGTCTTGGTGAGAATCACGCCGGTGAGCGGCAGAGCCTCGTTAAAGGCCCTGGCGGTATTGGCGGCGTCCTGGCCGGTCATGCTGTCCACCACGAACAGGGTCTCCACCGGCGTGATGGCCGCATGCAGATCCTTGATCTCGGCCATCATCTCCTCGTCGATGGCGAGGCGGCCAGCGGTATCGATGATCACCACGTCCACGCCCATCTTGCGGGCCTGCTCCACGGCGCCCTGGGCAATGGTCAGCGGCTTCTGGGAGGGGTCACTGGGGAAAAACTCCACACCGACTTCCGCCGCCAGGGTTTTCAACTGCTCGATGGCGGCCGGGCGATAGACGTCGGCACTGGCCACCAGCACCGATTTTTTCTTGCGTTCCTTGAGCCAGCGCGACAGCTTGGCCACGCTGGTGGTTTTGCCCGAGCCCTGCAGGCCGGCCATCAGAATCACCGCCGGTGGGCGCACCGTGAGGTCCAGTTCCTCATTGGCCTCGCCCATCACCTTCACCAGTTCGTCGTTGACGATCTTGATCAGGGCCTGGCCGGGTGTGAGGCTCTGCATCACCCCTTCACCCAGGGCGCGCTCCTTCACGTGGTCGACAAATTCACGCACCACCGGCAAGGCGACATCCGCCTCCAGCAGGGCCATACGCACATCACGCAGGGTATCCTTGATATTGGATTCCGTCAGTCGCGCCTGACCTCGCAGGGTCTTAAGGGTGCCACTGAGGCGTTCGCTAAGGCTGTCAAACATGGGTCATTTCCTAAAAGGTACTGAGTAAAGTGTCACATCAAAACACCCGGATAGCCTGCCCCGTGCCGCTTGCTGGAACCGTGTGGCTGATAAAAACCACAGCAGCACGCTACCGCTACGGCCGTGCCATGCTACTTTGGGCGTCGAATGTGAATCGATCCAGTCGATCGATAAGGTGAGGATTATAACGTGAAAATCAATCCCGTTCCGGCGGCAGTGATTTTGCGGTCGGCGATGGCCTTGCGGCACTCCGCCATGATCACCGATTCATGGCCGGGCTTGTTGTGGGTGATATACACATCGGGCTGGTGCTTGAGCTTCTTCAGATCGGCCGCCAACAGCTCGGCCGTGTAGTGTCCGGAACGTTTGCTGAGCTCGATATCCGCATTGGCGAAAGCGGCCTCCACCAGCAACAGGTCAAGGCGGTCGTGGCCGTTGAGCACCTCCCAGAAGTTGTCATTGGTGGTGGTATCGCCACTGAAGGCAAACGCACCGGATGCACAGGCCACGCGATACCCCACCCCGGGCACGATATGGTTCACCTCAATCATCTCCAGCGTGCGCCCTTCCAGCTCGAACACGTCACCGGGGGTCAAGGTCCGGTACTGCATCACGGGTTTGTCCTCGGTGGGCAGCTTGGCGAAATCGGGCCAGATGGTCCAGTTGAAGACATGAGTCTGCAGGGCCTGCAAGGTCACGGGCTGACCGTGGACGATCAGGGGGTCACGAATACTGGGGAAAATACTGTCCACCAACAAGGGCAGAAAGGAGAAATGGTCGAGGTGTGAATGGGTCAGAAAAACATGGCGAATCTTGCGCATCTCATCCAGCGTCAGTTCACCTACACCGCTGCCGGCATCGATCAGAATGTCATCATCAAGCAGGAGAGAGGTGGTACGCAGGTCATTCCCCACACCACCGCTGCATCCCAGCACGCGTAGCTTCATAGACCACCCAATGGGTTGTTGATTCGTTTAACAGCGAGGGAAATATAATTTTTCCCTGAATTTACATGATGATAGCGCAATGTGCCAGCCCAATAATTTTTCAGTATCATGAACGCCGCCCTGTGCCAGGACGAACGTCGGGATAGCCCTTTTCGGTACCCCCTAACCGTAAACAGTTCAATGAAGACACTAGCGGCAAGTAAATAATGAATATTTAGCCCGCGCACCCACAGAAAGGCGGTGACAGGTCACAAATTAATGAAAAACATTGACAAACCGGGCACCGAACCGACTTAATACGCCCACACAACAGGTGCGCTGCCACCGCCATTTGCGACTAAAAAAAGACATGATTCAAACACTCACCGGCATTATCGCCCTCGTTCTCTATTCTGTTGCCGGCCTGCTGCTGGCCAGACGGCTGTTCCATGATCGCACCAAACCGGAAAAGACTGGCGGCTTAAGCAAGGCGCAGATCATCGCGATCGGTTTGATTGCGGTGCTATTCCACACCATAACGCTGTATTTCACCCTGTTTGTGGATGGCGGACTGAATATCGGCTTTTTCAACGCCGTGTCGCTGATTTCCTGGCTGATTGCCCTGCTGATATTACTCGCCGCGCTGTCGAACCCGGTGGAAAGCCTCGGGGTATTCCTGCTGCCGCTGGCCACGATCGCCATTTCACTGGAGATGATTTTTCCCACCCAGCACACGCTGATGGCTGTGCAGGCGCTGGAGCTGAAACTGCACATCATGATGTCGGTGCTGGCCTACAGCCTGTTGAGCATCGCCGCCGTGCAATCCGTCTTGCTCGCGATACAGGACAAGCATCTGCGCGAAAAACGCCCCGGCGGCTTTATCCGCACCCTGCCCCCCATGCAGACCATGGAGACCCTGCTATTTCAGTTAATCGGCCTGGGACTGACGGTGCTGACCCTCTCCCTGATCAGCGGCGTTATCTATCTGGAGGACATGTTCGCCCAGCATCTGGTGCACAAGACCATACTCTCGATGACCGCCTGGGTCGTATTCGCCACCCTGCTGTGGGGGCGCTGGAAATTCGGCTGGCGCGGACGCGTCGCCATTCGCTGGACACTCACCGGTTTTGTCGTCTTGCTGCTCGCCTACATCGGCAGTAAATGGGTGGCCGAAATCATGCTGGGACGCTAACCACCCTCCCACCGCTATCGACAGGCCCGCGCCCATCACGCGAAAAAACACCGATAGAAACAGCACCGGCCCCGGCAACTTGACACGCCACTGACTTCATTCAAAATATTCCTTTAACACACGGCTTGCGAGGCACTACGCTTTTTGGACGAGATTCCCATAGAAGCCTTATTCGGCGTTCTCATATTCCTGATTATCCTTTCCGCCTTTTTTTCCGGATCTGAAACTGGATTGGTCAGTCTGAATCGGTACCGCCTGCGGCACCTGGCAAAGACCAAGCATCGCGGCGCCACACGCGCAGCAAAATTGCTTGAACGTCCCGACAGACTGATCGGACTGATATTGCTGGGCAACAATTTCGTCAACATTCTGGCCTCTTCCATCGCCACGATACTTGCGCTACGTCTGTATGGTGAGGGCGGCATCGCCATTGCGGCGGGCATACTCACGCTGGTGATCCTCATTTTTTCGGAAGTCGCCCCCAAAACCCTGGCGGTGTTGCACCCGGAACGCTTTGCCTTTCCCGCCACCTGGATCCTGTCGCCCTTATTAAAGCTGCTCTATCCCCTGGTGTGGTTAGTCAACATTGCGGCCAATGGCCTGTTGAGACTGTGCGGCGTCAATGTCAACACGGCAACCAGCCAGGCACTGAGCAGCGAAGAACTGCGCCTGGTCGTCACCGAGGCCGGAGCGATGATTCCACGCCGGCATCAAATGATGCTCACCAACATCCTCGACCTGGAAAAGGCCACGGTGGACGACATCATGGTGCCGCGAAATGACTTGATCGGCATTAACATGGACGTGGACTGGGATGACATTCTCAGGCAATTGACCAACGCCCAACACACCCGCATGCCCGTCTACAAGGGTGACATCAACAATGTTGTCGGCATGATCCACGTGCGCAATACCTTGCATTTGCTCACCCAAAAAGAAACACAAAAGGAAGATCTGGAACGATGGATCCGGCCTGCCTATTTCGTCCCCGAAGGCACCCCGCTCAACAAACAGCTGCTGTATTTTCAGCGGGAAAAACGCCGTAGCGCGCTGGTGATTGATGAATATGGGGACGTACAGGGCCTGGTCACGCTGGAAGATATACTTGAGGAAATTGTCGGTGAATTTACCACCGACCCCACCATGCACATCAAGGAAGTTCATCGCCAAAGCGATGGAACCTACCTGGTGGACGGCAGCGCATCCGTACGCGAGCTAAATCGGGTTATGCACTGGAAACTGCCAACCAGTGGACCGAAAACATTCAGCGGCCTTATCACCGAGCACATGGAAAGCATCCCCGAGCCGGGCACCAGCCTGATGCTGGCGGGTTACCCCGTGGAAATTGTGCAAACCAAAGACAACATGGTGAAAACCGCACAAATCAACCCCAACTTCCGTCGCCCCAAAAGCAGTGATTCCAGCAATCAATCCGCGGCCTAACTTCCGGACACTCTAACCAACATGAACAACCGACGCCTACCCGCAGAATGGGAACCACAGAGCGGTGTAATACTGGTCTGGCCGCAAGCCCTCGGCGACTGGAAACACAATCTGGACGAGGTCGAAAAAAGCTATCTGTCGATCGCCGCCGAGATCTGCGCGCAGGAAACGCTAGTGGTCGTCTGCGCTGATGAGGCGCATCACGCCCATATCGAACAGCAACTGGATCTTCACCTCGCCCCCAAAAATATCGACCCAAACAATCTGCGATTCATCATTGCCGCCAGCAATGACAGCTGGGTGCGCGACACCGCCCCCTTCAGCATCATCGAAAACCGTGACGACAGCGGCGAAAATGGCGAGAATAAAGAGCACTTCTACCTGCTCAATTTCACCTTCAATGGCTGGGGCGACAAATATCCCTCGGCACTGGATAACGCCATTACCCAACACCTCACCGAGGGGCGTATCTTTGGGCAACATCCCGTGATCAATCACCCGATGATACTCGAAGGCGGCAGCATCGAATCGGATGGACAGGGTACCTTGCTGACCACCACCAGCTGCCTGGCCAATCCCAACCGTAATCCGCAGCTGTCGATAGAGGACATCGAAAAAATATTACGCACCGAACTAGGTGCAAAACGTATCCTGTGGCTCAACCATGGCCAGCTCATTGGCGACGACACCGATGGACACATTGATACCCTGGCGCGTTTCTGCTCCCATGACACGATTGCCTACACCCACTGTAACGATGAATCCGACATCCAATATGCGCCACTGGTGGCGATGGCCAGCGAGCTCGCCACACTAAAAACCGCCGACGGCAAACCCTATCGGTTGCTACCACTCCCCATACCCGCCGCCATCTACAATCCGCAAGGTGATCGCCTGCCTGCAAACTATGCGAATTTCCTGATCATCAACAATGCGGTGCTTGTCCCCACCTACAATGATCCCAACGATGCCCTTGCCCTACAGACACTGGAGGGCTGTTTCCCGGACAGAAAGGTCATCGGCATTAACTGTCACAGCCTGCTGCAACAATTTGGCAGCCTGCATTGCGCGACCATGCAGTTTCCACGCGGCGCTTTATCGTCTCTCAGCACACCGGAAATGAAACCATGAACAGAACCGTCACCCTGGGCCTCGTGCAACACGCCTGCACCCCTGACCCCGCCAGCAATCTCAAAAAAACAATCGATGGTGTGCGGGCTGCTGCACAGCAAGGCGCCCGGTTAGTGTTATTGCAGGAACTGCATGCAACGCATTATTTCTGCCAGCAGGAATCCGCCGAGAATTTCAAATACGCCGAATCCATACCGGGCCCAAGTTCCGACCAGCTTGCCCATCTGGCCGCCGAACTGGATATTGTCATTGTTGCATCCATCTTCGAACGTCGTGCCGCCGGCATCTACCACAACACCGCGGTGGTGCTCGACGGACAACACGGCATCGTCGGCACCTATCGAAAAATGCACATTCCGGATGATCCGGATTATTACGAAAAATATTATTTTACGCCCGGCGATTATGAAGCGGGACGACAGGGTTTTGAACCTGTCGACACCTCCGTCGGAAGGCTGGGGATTTTGGTGTGTTGGGATCAATGGTTCCCGGAGGCGGCACGCTTGATGGCGCTTGCAGGGGCCGAGTTATTGCTTTTTCCGACCGCGATTGGGTGGGACAAACAGGACGACGAAACTGAACAAAACAGACAACGCGATGCCTGGATAACGGTGCAACGCGCACATGCCATTGCCAACGGGCTGCCTGTCGCCGCCTGCAATCGCAACGGCTTTGAGCCGATCGAGCCGCAGGGCTCGGCGCAGACCACGGACAACGGTTCAGCACTGCAGGATAAGGGGATTGCGTTTTGGGGGTCGAGCTTTATTGCCGGGCCGCAAGGTGAAATCCTGGCCCAGGCCGCCACTAACAAGGAGGCCGTGATTCTCGCCACGCTGGACCTTACTCACAACGAAAAGGTCCGCCAGGCCTGGCCATACCTGCGTGACCGTCGCATTGATGCCTACCCCGAATTACTAAAACGGTATCGCTCATAGCGGCATTCATGCACCGCCGCACCGGCCTCATCAGACCGGTTACGGTACATGTACCCGCCAGGCCGCACCCGTCCTACGCGACCGATATCGGTATCAGGAGCGACCCAAACAGACCCGCTATTAATTGTGGCTTGAAGGGTCGCCTTCCGGCCCGATCACGCGCGTGGTCTGCACGCCACGGGGACTGCTTAATATCTCGAATTTTACCGGCTGACCTTCTTTCAAGGTCTTGAAGCCTGCGCCATCAATCGTCGAATAATGAACGAAGACATCTTCCCCGCCATCCTCCGGCACAATAAACCCGTAACCCTTGGCGTTATTAAACCACTTCACTGTTCCTGATTGCATAATCTCAACCTCTTATTCCTTTACTGGTCTGACTAACAAACCAACCAATGAAACACGTCATTCCACAATTCCTATTGTAGATCACGGCCCCGCGACATCGATGAATCGGCAAGCCGCCGGACACGCTCAGACGCGCAGTTGGCAACTCTAGACAATTGTCAATTTCATTGCAATCCTCTGAAAATACTGACTATGAACCAAAAATTCACTTAAGCCAAACACTTATCTTCAACCGGGTTTTTCGTCCACCAATCCCGGCTTCGCCGTCTATGGCCGCGCACGTCCCTTTGATTTTGAAAATGCATTCCCCCCTCACACCGACCATCCCGCACAATACTTGAGAAAAACACATAAGTATTTTTTC
The DNA here is from genome assembly GCA_032250735.1 of Gammaproteobacteria bacterium. Taxonomy (NCBI): domain Bacteria; kingdom Pseudomonadati; phylum Pseudomonadota; class Gammaproteobacteria; species Gammaproteobacteria bacterium. Next base: position 34,515 of record JAVVEP010000016.1, on the reverse strand, counting down.
TGCGCCCCAAAATCATTCCCTGGGCAAATCGCTTGTCACTGACATCACATCGACTACGCTTTATTTAACATGTCGATAAAGCTTATCGATGCCACAGCAACGATGTACTTATCGGCCGTTCTTAGGTTGGCAAGTTCAGGGTTGGCAAGTACAGGTTGGCAAGTTCAGGCTGGCAAATAATGAAACCCTGGCGAATATCGTCTGTCGCCGCGGCTCATCCGGGTGGACACAAGTCGTCTGCGGTATCTTGTCTATCAATCAGGACATAAGACCCCGGACGGCCTGCCCATCCACTGGCATCATGTATGTAATGGAGGTGTTTTTATGGCTCAGCTCATCGATAAATCACTGCAAAACAGCAATGCCCTGCAAAATATTGGCCTGATCGATCGAAGCGTGCGGATACTGGTCGGTTTAGCGATGGTCGGTAGCTGGTTTTTCTACCCTGTTGAATCGGTCAGCCTATGGTTTGCGATGCTGCCCCTGCTCGGCGTTTTTCCTTTGCTGTCCGGCATCCTCGGCTGGTGTCCGGTCTATGCGATATTCCGCACAAAATCCTGTGGAATGGATAAGCGCAATACCTGTAGCACCCTGCCGAACCAGATCGATCACATGCTCCATCCACACTAAGGTCATTCACCTCATTGCCAAAAAGCCCCGCACTGCGGGGCTTTTTGCGTACGCTAGTACGAGTTATTTCACACCCGCCACCCGTTGCCGGCGCGCCAGCACCACTTTCACCACGAGCAGAATGGGTAATGCCGAATGCCATAACAGATCAAATATATCCACTGGTTTCGTTAGCGAACCATCCACTAACATCGTCAGCTTTTCCCATAGATGGGGTTGAGGGACAAACGGCGCCAGCCCCATAAAAATGGCGGCCAGGATCAGCGGCACCAGCGGGATTTTCTCTAACCATCGCATAACAAACCCTCACAAAACATAATTTATTACTGGGACACAGGGATTGAAACACAGAGAATAAGGATGCCCTTCACCCAACGTCGATTCCCGCTACCTCAGCCCACCCACCAAGTCAAGGGACTGTAATGTCCCCGTATCAGGTATAATGCGCGGCTGTTCGTCCAACTGACCACCAGAAAGGGACCTCGAAAGGATCCAGACAAGGGGTTGATCAAGTTGGTCGAAACTTACTGACAACACCAAAAAAAAACACGGTTCCCCGCCAGCCTCCGGTTTGCCGGCGACCGGGTTTTGGACTTTATCACATATGGCATTGAAGACTGACGACAAGGCCCTGCGTTCGCGCGTGAAACTACTGGGCACCCTTTTAGGCAACATTCTGCACGAGCAGGAAGGTAGAGATGTGTTATCCGCGGTTGAGACCCTGCGCAAGGGCTACATCAATCTTCGGAAAAATGATAATCCCGCCAAACGTCGTCGCCTTAATCAACTGATTGAAGGTCTGTCTTCGGAAAGTCTGGTGCATGTCGTGCGGGCCTTTAGCACCTATTTCAGCCTCACCAACCTCGCCGAGGAATCGTACCAGCACCATCAGCGTCGCAAACAGCTTCGCCAGATAGGCAGCACCGAGAGCCTCTGGACCGGTTCGTTTGACGCCACCCTGCGCGAGCTGCGCGATCAGGGAATCAATCCCGAACAATTACAGATCCTGCTGAATCAGCTGGCCTATATTCCCGTCATCACCGCCCATCCCACCGAGGCCAAGCGTCGCACCATCATGGATGCGCAGCGCCGCATCTTTGAGACCAATGAAGAGCTCAACGATACCCGGCTCACCAAACTGGATAAAATAGAGCTGATCGACAAGCTGGAAAGCCAGATCCAGATTCTGTGGAAGACCGACGAAGTCCGCACCATTCGTCCCCGCGTTAAAGACGAAATTGGTTACGGGCTCAGCTATTTCAATGAATGCCTGTTTGATGCGGTTCCCAACACCTATCGAAATTTTGAAAACGCCGCGTTGCGCGTCTGCGGTAGAACGCCAGAAGGCAATCCGAAAGTCACTATCCCCAGCTTCTTACGCTTCGGTTCCTGGATCGGTGGTGACCGCGATGGCAACCCCAACGTCAAACCGGACACCACGGCCATGGCGGTGCGTCTGCAGTCACAAACCATCTTGCTGGAGTACCTCAACCGTATCCCCGAACTCATCGAGTTACTGACCCATTCCGACAGACTATGCACGCCCACCGTGGCGATGCAGGAAAGCCTCAAGCGCGATGAACAGTACATGGAGCAGAGCTTTGCCGACAAACCGGAACGTTTTCGCCATGAACCGTATCGCCGCAAGCTGAGCATCATGCGTTATCGCCTTGAGCGCAATCTGGTGGCGCTCAAGGACAAATTACATAAACGTCACGAGCGCGGTGATGCACACATTGCCGACCGTTATCCGTCCGAAAAAGAATTCCTGACCGACCTTAAAACCATCTATGAATCATTGGTCAGCCATGGCGACAAACGTATCGCCGACGGCAGACTCAAAGACCTGATTCGTCTCGCTGAGACATTTGGCTTTTATTGCCTGCGTCTTGATATACGCCAGGAATCCACACGTCACAGCGAAGCGGTTGCCGAGATTTTCCAGCAGATCAATATTGACTATTTGTCGCTAGACGAAAGCGCCCGCCTCGCCGCGCTGGAAAAGGCTATTCAGGACCCTGATGGCATCGATACAGAACGCGCCGGACTCAGTGAGACCACACAGGAAACACTGGATGTATTCCGGGTAATGGTACAAATGAGAGACGAGGTCAGTCAAAAAGCTTTTGGCAGTTATGTCATTTCCATGACCCATGAAGCCAGTCATGTAATGGAAGTATTATTCATGGCACGGCTCGCGGGTCTGGCCGGCTATCACAACGGCAAAGCCGAATGCGCAATTCGCATCGCCCCGTTATTCGAAACCATCGAAGATCTGACTCATATCGAACCGGTGATGAGCACGCTACTCGACAACCCAACCTACTCAGCCATGCTGAAGCAGGTCGGCAACCTGCAGGAAATCATGCTGGGATATTCCGACTCCTGTAAAGATGGCGGCATCCTCGCCTCGGTGTGGAACCTGTACGAGGCACAGCAACGCGTCACCCAATTGACCAACCAGCACGGCGTGCGCTGCCGCCTGTTCCACGGCCGTGGCGGCACCATCGGCCGTGGTGGCGGCCCGACCCACGAGGCGATTCTGTCGCAACCCGAGGGCACGGTGCATGGCCAGATCAAGTTCACTGAACAGGGTGAGGTGCTGTCCTTCAAATACAGCAATCGGGAAACCGCAGTCTATGAACTCACCATGGGGCTCACCGGGCTGATCAAGGCCAGCGCCAACCTGGTCCAGCCCACCACCCCGGAGCGCCAGGATTATCTGACCACCATGAATGAATTGGCCAAAACCGGCGAGGCCAGCTATCGCCAGCTGACCGATCACACCGAAGGCTTTCTGGATTATTTCTACGAAGCCACACCGGTCAGCGAAATCGGCCTGATGAACATCGGCTCACGCCCCTCGCATCGGAATAAGGGTGATCGCGCCAAGACCTCGGTCCGCGCCATCGCCTGGGTGTTTGGCTGGGCGCAGTCGCGTCATACCCTGCCGGCCTGGTTCGGCATTGGTGCCGCACTGGAACAGTGTCGACAAAATGATCCCGGCTGTCTGGAGCGATTACAAAAGATGTACCAGCAGTGGCCCTTCTTTCGCGCCCTGCTCAGCAACACACAGATGGCCCTGTTCAAGGCGGAGCCGAACATCGCCAAAGAGTATGCGGGACTGTGCGTGAACAAGCAGACCGGTGAACGGGTTTACCGGATATTCCTCGAAGAATACACGCGTACCGTAAGGCAGGTACTGGAGATCACGGACTCACAACGCCTACTGGAAGAGAACCCGGTGCTGGAGCTGTCATTGACGCGCCGCAATCCCTACCTCGACCCCCTGAACCATATTCAGCTCACCCTGTTAAGACGCTACCGTGACGAGACGCTGAGCGACGAGCAACGCGAGAACTGGCTCAATCCGCTACTGCGTTCCATTAATGCGATTGCTGCGGGCATGCGCAACACCGGCTAGCCCTGAAAAAAGCGGATTAGAGAATTGGGGTTTATACCCTCCAGGCACTGGTCCGCTATTTTCGGCATCACCCTTCTCGCTAAAAGCGGCTCATGCCGCCCATCATTCCACCAAACAGCATCATTATGATGCTGCCAATAATCGACAGGATGATAAATGCCGGAATAGATGCCACCACCCACTTCACCATGAACACCACCATCGACAGAAATGGCATACGAATATCCGTCACCACGACACACCGGCCCTCTTGTTCATCCATCATTTTTCGCCCCCTTGATTAAGAAAAACAGCCGCAGATTAACGTGCGCACGATCGGCGCGACCTGATCCGATAAGCCGCTGATTTTGGCTATCGCTTTAGTGGCAGATAGACTACCTTTAGTGATACTAAAAACCACGTATCGCAAATCATGCACCAACACCCCCTCGTATTCACCATTTTCCTGATCTTTGTCGGTGCCGCCATAGCCGCCACGATCGCCCTGTACGCCCGCCAGGCACTGCTGGTCGCCTACATTTTTCTGGGTGTCTTATTTGGCCCGTCAGTGCTGGGGCTGGTCAGCGACCCGGTGTTGATCCAACAAATCTCCCACGTCGGCATCATGTTTCTGCTGTTCTTGCTCGGCCTCAACCTGCCACTCGCCAAGCTGATTCCGCTGATTCAGAAAACCACCCTGGTCACCGGCGTAAGCTCGATATTGTTTGCCATTGTCGGCGCCGGTGTCGGCTGGGCATTCGGATTCACCCCCACCGAATGCCTGATTATCGGCGCCAGCCTCACCTTTTCCAGCACCATCATTGGCCTGAAACTGTTGCCGACAACGGTATTGCACCACAAACGCAGCGGCGAAATCATCATCAGCATTTTGCTGTTACAGGACATCATCGCCATCATCATCCTGCTATTGTTACAGACCGCCGGCCAGGGCGGCCTCCCCTGGGTAGAGATCGTGCTGAGAATAGCCGCGCTGCCCGCACTCATCGGCATCGCCTATCTATTGGAACGCTACATCCTGCTCCGACTCGTCGCCCGCTTCGATAAAATCCAGGAATATATCTTTCTTCTGGTCATTGCCTGGTGCCTGGGATTTGCCCAACTTGCCGCAGCGATGGGACTTTCCACCGAGATTGGCGCCTTTCTCGCCGGGGTCGCCCTGGCCCGAAACCCCATTGCGCTATTTGTCGGTGAAAGCCTGAAGCCCTTGCGAGACTTCTTTCTGATTATTTTCTTTTTTTCACTGGGCGCCAGCTTTGAACTGCGAATGTTGTCGACCATTTTTATTCCCGCCATCCTGCTGGCCGCCCTTGTGCTGCTGGGAAAACCTCTGGCGTTTCGCTGGTTGTTGCGCGGCTCCGGCGAGGCAGCGGATCGCTCCAGCGAAATCGGCGTTCGTCTTGGTCAGATCAGCGAGTTTTCGTTATTGATTGCCGTGCTCGCACTGGAATTGCACATCATCAGTGACGCGGCATCTGCCCTTATTCAGCTGGCCACCCTGCTGACATTTATCGTCTCTTCCTACGTCATCGTAAGGCACTACCCGACACCCATTGCCATCGACGACAGCCTCCGACGAGACTGAGCCCCTTGGGAAAAATTTAGTGCTTCAACAGGGTGCAAAACCCATTGTTATGGTCTATAGCTAAAATAGATTAAAAAAATGGTTTCAAGCCTCACAAAAGCACATGATCCGGCAAGGTATCGAACAAGGTATCGAACAAGGTATCGAACAAGGTATCGAACAAGGTATCCAACATATGGCATGCGGGATAGAGCATGAACCTTTATGCATAGTCTCAATGAAGTCTCAATGAAGTCTCAACGTGGTCTCACTGTCGTCCCAACATGGCCTCGACCTATAGAAACATGATCTTGACCACCATCATCAGTTTGATTCGTACCGATAACGATGAATACGGGGGAGCTGACGTCATGAAACAAAAAAATCATAAAACCCTGATTGCCCTCGTTGGCGGCCTGTTCCTGTTCACCACAGGCAACAGCCTTGCCACCGACTACCGGCCGGCCATGCTGGCCAATCCCTGCGCAGGCTGCCATGGCCCGGATGGCGCCAGCCCGGGACCGATACCCCCCCTGAAAGGCCTGCCCGGCAGCTACATCATCTCCGCCATGCAGGCCTTCAAGACGGACCAGCGCCAGGGCACCGTCATGAATCGCATCGCCAAGGGCTACACCGATGAGGAGATCAAACTCATGGCCGGGTACTTTGAGGCCGGCCGTTAACATCAGGCTATTTATTGGCAGTTGTTTATTTGCAGTTACGGCAATAACAACACCAGGAGGTGCATCATGAACACCTTGGACCGTCGCCGTTTTTTACAGTGGTTAGGGGCTGCATCCGCGCTGAGCGCATTCGGCATGCCCTCGCTCTCGTTCTCCCGGTCCAGCGCCCGGATTATTGTTGTGGGCGGAGGCTTTGGCGGTGCCACCTGTGCAAAATATCTTAAACGTTTTGATCCTTCACTTACCGTCACCCTGATTGCACCCGAACCGACCTTTATCACCTGCCCCTTCAGCAATGCCGTGATTGGGGGGCTGAAAAAGATCGGCTTCATTACCCATAACTATGAAAAATTACGCACAGTGCACGGCGTCGATATCGTCCACGATAGCGTCAAAACCATAGACCCCGATAGCAAAAAGGTTCACACCGCAGGCGGCAAAACACTGGCGTATGATCGGCTGGTTTTGTCACCGGGCATCGATTTTCAGTGGAATGCGATCGAGGCCTATGACCAGGCCGCCAGCCAGGTCATGCCACACGCCTGGCAGGCGGGAGCACAGACCACCCTGTTGCGCAAGCAGCTGGAAGCCATGCCCAATGGCGGTGTCGTCATCATCGCCGCCCCCGCAGACCCCTTTCGGTGTCCACCGGGGCCATATGAACGCGCCAGCCTCATCGCCCATTATCTGAAACAGCATAAACCCCGCTCCAAGGTTCTGATTCTTGATGCGAAGGATAAATTCTCCAAGCAGCCGCTATTTCAGGATGCCTGGGATGAATTCTATCCGGACCATATTGAGTGGGTGCCCGGTTCTCAGGGCGGCAAGGTGACGCGTGTCGATACCAGGCAGATGTCGGTGCATACGGGGGACGAGGCGCATAAGGCTGCCGTCATCAATATCATTCCGCCACAGACCGCCGCCGCCATTACGCATAGCAGCGGCCTGACCGACGAGAAAGGCTGGTGCCCTGTCAACCAGAAAACCTTCGCCTCGACCCTGCACAAAAATATCCACGTCATTGGTGACGCCAGTATTGCGGGTAAAATGCCTAAATCAGGTTATGCCGCCAGCAGCCAGGCCAAGGCCTGCGCCGCCGAAATCGCCGCCGAACTGCGTGGTGAAAGTGTCGGCACCTCGTCCTGGGTAAATACCTGCTATAGCCTGGTGACACCGGACTACGGTATTTCAGTGGCCGCGGTCTACCGGCTTACCGACAACGTCATCATGCCGGTGGAGGGTGCGGGTGGCGTCGGTCCGCGCGATGCGCCAAGAGAGACCCGACGTATGGAGGCCCTCTACGCCGAGGGCTGGTACAAGGCCATTACTGCGGATATTTTTTCCTGACGGTTTTATTTCGGCAGGGCTGAGGACTCGATGATATCCCTGACGCTCAACTGAGCGAGGTGCTCAGCGGTCAGGGCATCGATCTGCTCCATAATATCCAGCACCGGCTGCCCGGCATGCAGGGTTGTTTCCTGCCCTGGCAGGGAATCCCCGCTCACCACATCGAGCACCTGCTTCACTAAAATGGTTTCCAGATCCCGGCCCGGCATCAGCTGCGAAGAGTCATCCCCGGCCTTCACCACCAGTCTGTGCGCGATCAGCCTCGACACCACCTCATCAACCGTCTCCATAGGCAAGGCGAATTCCGCCGCCAGAGCATCCACCGTCCATCGGTTGTCGCCGCCATGAAAACCTTGCCCCAGCCGGCGCATGATCTCCAGCGCCATGACCGCCTGATGTCGCAAGCCCAGCCGGGCGCGGGCACCGCTGCTGGTCTGATAACCGGGATTCTGATGATAAAAGGCGATACTCGATCCCAGCAACAACACCAGCCAGTTCAGGTACAGCCACAACAGAAACAGAATCACGATGGCAAAGCCTGAATAGACCGCCGTGTATTTTGCCGAGCCGACAATAAACGAGGCAAAGCCCCAACCCACCGTCTCCCACAGCACGCCCGCAATCGTGCCGCCGATCAGGGCGCTACGCCAGTGCACGGTCGTGTTGGGGATGATCAGATAGGTCAGCGTAAAGGCGACGATCACCAGCAGGTAGGGCAACACCTTGCTCAGCACATAGAACAGGCTGCCAAATGGTTCGATGGCCAGCAGTTCAGTGACCAGGGCGCTGCTCATAACCGATGCCGTAATACCCAGGGCCGTTACTATCAGCATCGGCCCCACCATTACCACGCTGAGATAACCGCTCAGGCGCTGCGGGAGGTTGCGCAGACTGGACACATGCCAGATAAAATTGAAGGCCTCTTCCACCTTCTGCAACAATGACACCACCGTGTAGATCAGCAACAGCAGGCCCAGGAAACCCAGCACGCCAACGCCGATGTTTTCCACAAAGCGCACAATCTGCGTCGTCATCTCGACGCTCTTTTCGCCCAGCGGGGCAAGAAAATTCAGCAACAGCGGTTCGATCTGGTTATGCACCCCAAAGGCCTTGAGCAGCGAAAAGCTCAGTGCCAACAGCGGCACCATCGAGAGCAAGGTGGTGTAAACCAGGCTCATGGCACGCAGGGTAAGTTGTCCGCGCATGAAATCTTCAACCACACGATACAGGATGCGTGCGGCAACCAGGGCCAGCGCCTGCGGCCTGGACATCCGCTCTGCATCGGAAATCCAGAGCACCCGCTGTAAATGCTCAAACCACTGTGGGAAATTCTTGATCATCATGCCGTAAGTCTAACGCATATCTGCCCGTATGGGCCTGCCGGCTGAAGGATAAAGGCGGAGAAAAATAGCGGCCTAAAAGGTAGGGCAAACAGACGCCATAAAAGAGTACGAAGGGAAGAGAGGAGAAGAGAAGGGAAAGGAGACCGCCTAGGTCTCAAACGCCGTAATCATCCCCGCCGCCAGCCAGGCCTTAAGAAAACCGGCCGCCTGCATGGGCACCATTTTCTGATTCTGCATCTCCTCCGCCAGCGCACCGCAGATCTCGGAAAAGCCGGCCCCCGACAAAGCCGCCTGCAGCGCGACCGCTTCAGCGGCCTCCAGTGACCGGTACTGGGTCAGCAATGCCTGACGCCATAACAAACACTGGGCCGGCTCGGACAGGTGCACTGGCGCAAGAAGGGATTCCCCGTTTTTTGCCGCCCGCCAACAGGCCAGGGTGCTCCACCAGATGGTGATCATCCGCACCGAGGGATGAAAGCGCATCCGCAGCTCGGGCCAGGCTTCGGGGGGAATGGCCGCCGCCGCTGCTTCCGTGACCGGCTCGGCATCGGCCGCGTCAAACGCCGCAGTGAAGTTCCATTCCAGTTGCGCCATTTCGGCCGGCCAATGATGCTCCCCCGAATCGGCCTGATAGCCTAAAAAGGCGGGAAAATCCTGACCAAACCAGCGTAACGAATAATAGCGTGACGGGTAACGATGGATGTAAGCCATGCAGGCCTCACTGAAAACCTCCTCGCCCAGCAGTTTTTTGAGTATCTCAAAATCGGTCCCCAGCGCCTCTTCCAGGCGGGAATAATAGGCGTTGCCGTAGATGGCCAGGCGCACATCGCTGGGCACCGCCTGGGTACTGATGATGTACTGGGAGAATTCTTCATCACCGTTCACCACGTTGCGCTTGAAGGCGTTCTGCAATGCTTTCAGGTCGGGCATGGTGGCGTCTCCGGCCTTTCGTCCAGGGTGGCATCGGCAATCTGCCGCAGTTCGCCCAGCTCCGCCATCAGTTCCTCGAAGGGGGGAAAGCGGTCGTCGCGTTCTATCATCGCCGACACCGGGCCAAAATGTTTCAGCGCCTCGGCATACAGATCCCACACCGGCTGCACCACGGGGTGGTCGTGAGTATCGATCACATAATCGCCATAATCCGCATGCCCCGCCAGATGAAGCTGCCAGACGCGGTCCGCCGGCACACCGCGAATATAATCCAGCGGATCAAAACCGTGGTTGCGCGCACTGACGTAGACATTGTTGACATCGAACAGCATCAGGCAGTCCGCACGCCGCATGATCTCCGTGTGGAACTCCCACTCGCTCATTTCCGACTGGGCATAACTCACGTAACTGGAGGCATTCTCCAGGAGGATTCGCCGGCCCAGGTAATCCTGTACCTGCTGCACGCGGTCCACCACATGGGCAATAGCCTCTTCGTTGAACGGCAGTGGCATCAGGTCATGCAGATTGTGGCCGCCCTGTCCCGTCCAGCACATGTGGTCGGAGACCCAGCGAGGTTCGACCCGCGCGATGAGTTGTTTTAATCGCCGCAGATAGGCCTTGTCCAGCGGATCGGTGCTGCCGATGGACATCGACACGCCGTGCATCACCAGCGGATAGTTTTCCCGCACCCGCTCCAGAAAATGTAACGGCTTGCCACCGTCCACCATGTAGTTTTCCGAGAGTATTTCAAACCAGTCGACCGCGGGCCGGGTGTCAACAATGGTGTCGTAATACTCCGGCCGCAGTCCCAGGCCGTAACCCAGAAACGGTTTGTCGTGTTTTTTAAGAATTTCAGTCTGCACAATTACAACCTAAACCACCATCACATTAATGAAAACCGCAACCGAACCATCGCGCATAAAAAAGGCCGGTGCCACGAGGTGATTGAATCCCCCTGCGCGACACCGGCCTCCTTGACGCATAACCAACGATCAGTCGCCGATCTTGCCACCGACCTTGTCACAGGCACTCTTGGACATGCTGACAAAGCCCTGGCCCTTGCAGGAGCTTTGACCCTTGCAGGCATTGCTTGCCGATTTGCAGTCATTGTTGCCCTTGCACTTGTTGACGCCATAACAATGGACCTTGGCTTCGTCGCCGGCATGTACCGTTGCCATTGGGGCAAAGGCAAACAGGCTCGCCGCGGCGATGGCCAGGGCAACATTGGTGGTTTTCATTGCTTTCATTGTATCTCTCTCCATGGGTTGACTAAAAAAGTAACTATAAACAGTATGAGCACAAATATTGGGCGTCGATCAAACTACGCATCATCATTAAGACAGGAAATTATCCCGCAACTATCACGACAACCCATAAAATCACCTTCGTTATAAATCAACATTCATAAACCTGTGTTCACAGGCATTGCGCGCAACCCAGGGCGTTCCGGTCGAGCGCCTCTCGCCATGACCTGCACACCAGGCTTTGACACACAGGACGGGGCATTGTTACAACAGAAGATACAATAGCCTCCTACAACTCAAGCTCCCCCGTGGCCTGCGCGCACAGCCCCTCCGCCTCCGCCTCCGCCACCGCCTGTTGCCAGGCCGGATTCTGCTGCAGGGCCGCACGATCGAACTGGTGGCGCTCGTGGAGACGGGCCAGGCGCACGTGGGCCACCGGATCGGCCGGGGCATCCAGGCGCTCCAGCAGGCGGACCGATTCTTCAGGGTGATTGCACACCAGCAGCATGTCGCAGCCTGCCGCCAGCGCCGCCTGACCGCGTTGCACGATATCGCCCATCACCTGCGCGCCCTTCATGGTGAGATCATCGCTGAAGATCACCCCCTGAAAACCCAGCCGCTCGCGCAAAATCGACTTCAGCCAGCGGGCGGAAAAACAGGCGGGCCTGTCGTCCACCGCCGGATAGATCACGTGCGCGGGCATGATGCCCCCCAGCCCGGCGCGGATCAGCCGGCCAAAGGGTTTCACATCCCGCGCATAGATGTCCTCAAGGCTGCGCTCATCCACCGGCATGTCGATGTGGGAATCCGCCACCACCGCGCCGTGGCCGGGAAAGTGCTTGCCGGTGGCCAGCATGCCCGCCCGCTGCATGCCCAGCATGTAGGAGACGGCCAGCTCGCCCACCACCTCCGGCTGGCGATGAAAGGCGCGATCCCCGATCACCGTGCTCACGCCATAATCCAGATCCAGCACCGGCGCGAAACTGAAATCCACCCCCACCGCGCGCAGTTCTGCCGCCATCAGCCAGCCGCAGGTCTCGGCCAGCTGCTTGGCCCGTTTGGGCTCATCGGCGTAGATCCTACCGAAGATCCCCGCCGGCGGCAGAGAGGTAAAGCCGTGACGAAAGCGCTGCACCCGCCCCCCTTCGTGATCCACGGCCACCAGCAGATGAGGGTCGCGCAGGCCATGGATGGCGGCTACCAGCTGCTGCAGCTGCTCGGGGGATTCATAATTGCGGGTAAACAGGATGACCCCGCCGACCAGCGGGTGTAACAGGATTTCGCGTTCCTCGGGGCTGATCTCCAGTCCGACGAGGTCCAGCATGATGGGGCCGAGTGACATCCTTCAAAAAACCTCATACAAGGGTGGGCATTGCCCACCATTCGTAGTTTATATAAGCCTCGTTGGTGGGCAATGCCTTTATGCCCCGCGGGTACACCCTACAGACTGCGAACCTACCGTTTCTGGTTACGCACATCCAGCCGGTCGCGCAGCCGATCACCCAGTAGATTGACCGACAACACCACCAGCATCAAGGCCACGCCGGGCACCAGCACCATGTGCGGCGCCACCAGCAGATAGCGCGCGCCGTCACGGATCATGCTGCCCCAGGAGGCCTCGGGCGGTTGCACACCCAGCCCCAGGAAGGACAGGCCGGCCTCGGCGATGACAATACCCGCAATGCCGAAGCTGGCCTCGACGATCAGCGGCGCCATGATCAGCGGCAACAGGTGCCGAAACACGATCCGCCCCGTGCCCGCGCCCAGGGCAACGGCCGCCTGCACATGCTCGCGGTGTTTGAGGCTCAGCACCTGGGCCCGCGCCAGCCGGGCATAACCCACCCAGCCCACCACGCTCAGCGCGATCACCACGTTTTCGATACCGGGGCCGAGGATACCGGCCAGGGCGATAGCCAGCAGGATACCGGGAAAGGCCAGAAAGATGTCCATGATGCGCACCACCAGCAGGTCCCAGCGCCCGCCGAGATAACCACTGAACATGCCGATGCCGGTACCGACCAGGGTGGACACCAACACCACCCACAGGGCGACGATGAACGAGGTCTGCGCGCCCGCCAGCACCCGCACGCCCAGCGACCGGCCCAGATCATCGGCCCCCAGCCAGTGCTCGCTGCCGGGTGGCAGCAGGATATGCTGCAACACGATGGTGTCCGGCGCCAGGGGCAGCAAGGGGCCGAGCAGTGCCACCAGGGCCCACAGCACGATCACCGCCAGCGGCAACCACAGGCCCAGCAGCGTGGCCACGCTGACGGTCGGCGCCCGCAGCGCGTACGGCCGGTTCATGCCGAGCCACCCAGTCGCACGCGGGGATCAAACCGGCTGTAGGCCACATCGGTGAGGGTATTGACCAGCACATAACTCACGCTGATCAACAACACGCAGGCCTGCACCACCGGGTAGTCGCGGCGCTGGATGGCCTCGATCACCAGCTGGCCGATACCGGGCCACGAGAACACCGCCTCGGTGATCACCGCCCCCGCCAGCAGCGCGCCGAGCTGCAGGCCCAGCAGGGTAATCACCGGCAGCAGGGCATTGCGCAGGGCATGGCGCCAGATCACCGCCCGCGGCCCCAGCCCCTTGGCGCGGGCGGTGCGGATATAGTCCTCGCCCAGCACCTCCAGCAGGGTGGCCCGCACCATGCGCGAGAGGATCGCGGCCATGGCCGTGCCGAGGGTGATGGCCGGCAGCACCAGCGAACTCAGCCCCTCCCGGCCGCTCACCGGAAACCAGCCCAGCCATACGGCGAACACCAGAATCAGGATCGGCCCCATCAGAAAATTGGGGATAGACACCCCCAGCAGTGACACCGCCATCGCGCCGTGATCCCAGGCCGAATCCTTTTTCACCGCCGCCATCATGCCCAGCGGAAACGCCACCAGCACCGCCACCAGCAATGCCGCCAGGGCCAGCTCCAGCGTGGCGGGCAGGCGCTCCAGCAGGATGTCGGCGATCGGACGCTGGGAATGCAGCGAGGTCCCGAGGTCAAACTGCAGCACGTTGCCCAGGTAGCTGCCGAACTGCGCCCACAGGGGTTTATCCAGCCCCAGCGATTGGCGTAGCGCCTCGCGATCCGCCGCCTGTGCCGATTCACCCAGCATCACCTCCACCGGATCACCCGGCACCAGATGGATCAGCAGAAACACCAGACACAGCACACCCAGGATCACCACCGCGGCACTGGCCAAACGAGAAATCAACAGCGGCAAAACACTCCCTCGACAATAAGTCTCGACAATAAACCTAGAAAATAATTTTCTGCATTGTGCGTGTTTCCCCCCCCCTCTACAACCGCCGGGCGCGCAAGGGAAAATTTGCCGCTGGCCACGGCACTTGTACAATAGGCCCTCATCCGCCGCCGACTGACAGCGGGCGTCGCCGGGACAGCGGCTGGAAAACAAACCGACATAACATCCGACACCTGACCCGATAACCTGACCCAATACCCTACATGCCGACCATCCAGCCCATCACCGCAAGCCAGCAGCAGACGGTGACCGACCGTGTCGCCGAGCTGCTGCGCCAGTGCGAACGACACTTCAACCGGCCCTTCGCGCCGATCGAGATCCGCTTTGACCTGCGCGGGCGAATCTCGGGCATGTATGTCTTCAAACATCGCCAGCAGTGGCTGCGCTTCAATCCCTTCATCTTTGCAAAATATTTTGCCGACAGCCTCGACAACACGGTGCCCCACGAAGTGGCACACTATGTCACGCAGGTGTTATTCGGGCTCAAGAGAATCCGGCCGCATGGCCGGGAATGGAAATCCATCATGCAGACCCTGGGGGCGGAACCCCGGGTGACGGGGGACTATGATCTTGACGGTATACCGGTCAAACGGCAGCGTCGCTTCAGTTATGTCTGTGACTGCATGACCCATCAGTTGACGACCATACGCCACAATAGAATAGCCAGGGGGCAGTCCCACTATTTTTGTCGCCGGTGTAACGGGGAGTTGCTGCAGCGGCCCTAGCCCGGGTGATTCAGGCGCGGTAGGCGCTGATCTCCGGCACGTTGCGCTCAAGGCTCAACTGGTAGCGCCCGCCCAGACCGGACAGGCGATAGACGATGATCGGATGGTCGATACCTTTGGGCGTGAATTCACGCTTGCCGTCCACCCACACCTCCAGCCTCCCGCCGAGAAAGGCCGATTCCGAGATCATGATCTCGTCACCCGCGGCACAGCCCTGAATGCGGGCGGCGAGGTTCACGTGTTTGCCGATGACGCTGTAGTTGGAATGTTTTTCGGAACCGATGTTGCCTACCATCACATCCCCGGTGTTGATACCGATGCCCATCTTCAGTTCCGGCAGCTCGCTGGCGCGATTCCGCGCATTGACCGCCGCCATCCCCAGCTGCATTTCCAGCGCACAGGCCAGGGCGCGTTCGGTGTCGTCGGGGCGTTCCCGGGTGGTGCCAAAGGTGGCCAGCACCTCGTCGCCGATCAGCTTGTCCACCGTGCCACGGTATTTACGGATTACGTCGATCATCACATCGAAGAAATTGTTCAGCATCTCCACCACCCGTCCCGGTGGCAGGTGCTCGGAGATCTCGGTGAAGTTGCGGATATCGGCGAATAGCACGGCGACCTTCTGTAGCTCACCGCCCATTTTGCTGGCCGACGGCGACTCCAGCAGATTCTTCGCCACCTCATCGGTCACATAGCGGCCGAACAGTTTGAGCAGCAGTTTGTTGCGTCGGGAAACATCCTCCGCCAGATGGATGGCCTTGTTGTAGGCCTGGGCGAGGGCCGTTTGGGTATGGACCCGGGCCAGCAGGATTTTTTTATTAAAGGGCTTGGTGAGGTAGTCATTGGCGCCAAGGCTCAGGGCGTTGGCGACCTGGTCGGTCTCGTCCAGGGCCGTGGCCATAATAATGGGCAGCTCGGTCATGGAAAACTGCTGACGCGCCGCCTTCAGCACGGCGATGCCGTCCACCTCGGGCATCATGATATCCAGCAGCACCAGGTCATAGGCATTGAGCCTGATCAGCTCCTGCGCCTGACGGCCGCCACTGGCCAGCGAGACGCTGTAGCCCTGCCGCACCAGCATCCGCTGAAGAATGTCACGATTGGTGATTTCATCATCGACAACCAGAATATGGCCATGGGTAGTTTCAATCGATGTCATGTCGCCGGTACCCGGTAAGGAAGTGTGATGATCTTCCCACCGGTATCGGAATGCGTCGTCAGCCACACTGTGACGTGGCTCACAGTTTGCGTATCGACCGGCAACCGGGCGGCATTCAGGCGCGTGCAGGCGCTCACGCTGAGCGACGAGGGGACTAGTCCCGATACAGCTCCGGGTGCTGCGCGGTGGCACCCCGCTGCTGGCAGATCCTGGCGGCGAAGGCCAGGGCGCGATCCAGCGTGTAGGCGATTGACCAGCCCTGCAGAATCCCCTGGATAGTCACCGCGCTGAAGGCATCGCCCGCGCCGACGGTATCGACGATGGCATTGGCCGCCACCGGCCGGCCCTCCGCGAGTCCCTCCGCACTCACCACAAAGACGCCCTGCGCCCCGCGGGTCACGATCAGCCGTTCCAGCGCGCAGTCTGCAAACAGGGTCTTTGCATAGGCCTGTAGCTCGGGCCCCTCGGTCAACGGCCGACGGCTGACCTCGCACAGCTCCTCGTCATTGAGCTTCAGCCAGCGGGCGCGCTGCATCAGTTGCTCGATCCGTGGCGGCTCCCACCAGGGGGCGCGCAGGTTGAGGTCAAGAAAAACCGGTGGCCCGGACTGCCGGCCATCTAACTGCAACAGGGAATCCAGGGCCGCCCGCGAGGCCGCCTCCCGCAGCGCCAGACTGCCATGGTAGACCAGGGCCGCCGGCTGCTGCCCCACCGCCGCCAGGGCGGCCGGTGCGGAGATATGATCGTAGGCCTGCCCGGGCACAATTTCGTAGCTCGGCTGGCCGTCCTGCTCATGCACCGTCACCTGACCCGTGGGGTAATGCTCGCTGCGTTGCAGGCCCGCGACATCCATCCCCCACTCGCGCATGGTGGCGCAGACCTTGTCACCGAGGGCATCGCTTCCCACGCTGCTGATCATCAATGGCGCACAGCCGAAACCCTGCAGGTGCCAGGCGACATTGAAGGGCGCGCCACCCAACACCGCCTGACCATCGGCAAAACAGTCGAACAATACCTCGCCGAAGATGATCGGCCGCGCCCCGGCTGGAAACGTCGGCCTGTTTGTTGGGGTGCTTTCTGTCATGACATCGGTCCACTGTCGATCTCGGCCGGATCACCGATATACACCTTCACCCCGGGCGCGACGGCGTCAAACAGCGCCACCACATCGGCATTGCGCATCTTCACGCAACCGTGCGAACCGGGCACGCCCATCACATCCTCATCGGGACAGCCATGAATGTAGATATAACGCCGCATGGTATCCACCGGCCCCAGACGATTCCTGCCCGGCTCCAGACCGGACAGCCAGAGTATCCGCGTCAGTATCCAGTCGCGATCCGGAAACGTCTCGCGCAGGGCCGGCGAATAGATCTCGCCGGTGGCGCGCCGCCCCACGAACACCGTATTGGCCGGCGCATCGGCGCCGATCATCGCCCGCACCTGATGCCAGCCACGCGGCGTGCACTCACTGCCCATCTGTTCGCCAGGGCCGTTGCTGGCCGTCGCAATCGCCACCTCCATGCGCAGCTGATGGTCGGAGCGCAACTGCAGGCGTTGCTCGGCAAGATCGACAACAATGATACTGTCGGTATTCACACGCACTACCCTATCGATGTCTGATGTCCAATGTTTGATAGCAACAATATACGGCAACTCACCCTAAACCGTAACCGCGCCTTGCACGTGCCCGGGGTATTCCTTAGGCTGTTGAGATACGCGTTAGGCTGTGAGATGCGCGCTGAAACAGGATATAAAATGTCGCCCGGTGATCGCACATGAAGAAAACAGTTTGAGATGGCACTACTGCAGACCGTCATCCGCACGACGCAGTAGCGAATGAGCGCGAAGCCGCCACGATCACCGACAACCACAGGTTCAGATCCGCATGACAACCCCCGCAGACCACATCGACACCAAATGGGGCGAGCCCGACCCCACCCATGATCCCTACATACTGGCGCATTTTCGGGCCCGCCCCGGCGACGTGCTCATCACCACGGCGCCCAAGGCAGGCACCACCTGGATGCAGCAGATCCTGCACCAGTTGCGCTGCGGTGGTGACGACCGGTTTCACGCCATCGATGAGGTGGTGCCCTGGCTGGAACTGCCGCGCGCAGGGCGGCACTGGTCGGAGGTGCTCGCCGACTATGAGGCCCTGCCCGCGCCGCGCATCTTCAAGACCCATTGCACCTATGAACAGACCCCCGGCATCGACACCGCGCGCTTCATCCTCACCTCACGCGACCCACGCGACTGCTGCATCAGTTTTTATCACCACAAAAGGGATATGACCGATGCGGCAAAGGCACGCATGAATATCCGCCACACCGAAGACTTCGATGCCTTCCTGGATGAATGGCTGCACTATGAAAGCTGGTATCGCAACGTCAGCAGCTGGTGGCCGCATCGCAATGACGACAATGTGTTATGGCTGCGCTACGAAGACCTGAAACAGGACCTTGATGCCGGGCTGGATCGCATCCTCGGTTTTCTCGGCTGGGAGCTCGGTGCGCCACAGCGTGCGCGGGTACTGACACTCTGTTCCTTCGAGTGGATGAAGGCCAACACGATTCGCTTCGCACGACAGGACAGCACCGGCGAGGCCGTCTTCAAGCCCGGTGGATTTATTCGCAAAGGCCAGATCGGCGACGGGAAGAGCGCCTTGTCCGCTGAACAGGAGCAGCGCATTCTCGACCGGGCCCGGCAACGACTCAGTCCCGATTGCCTCGCCTTTTTCGGTATCGAGGCCTAAGGCTACCAGCGACTAACGAGGCGCATAGCGCACCGTCAGCAGCCCATCGTAATTACCGTCCAGGCTCAGGGCGTAATCGGTGATCCCCTTGCGCGCCACAAACACATGGTCTTCATACCACAAGGGGACATAGGGCAGGGTCTCCAGCAAGCGCTGTTGCAGCTGCCGATAGGCCGCCGCCTGCGCGTCCAGTGTGTCGGCATCCGCCGCCACCTCGATCAGGCGATCCACGGCCTGATCCCGAAAACGGCCGCGGTTGGCGCCATTGGGGGGCATAGCGTCGCTGTGAAAGGCATAACGGAAAATATCCGGCGTCTTGATCCCCACCCAGGACAGGCTAAACATCTGAAAGTTACCCGCCTTGATATCGCCATAAAAGGTGCCCCAGTCATAGGTCCGCAGATCCATGTCGATGCCCACCGCCTTCAGCTGGCTCTGCAACACCGTGGCCAACCGCACCCGAAACGCATTGGTGGAGGTCTTGTAGCTGATCTTTAACGGCCGCTGTGGGCTGTAGCCGTGCCTGGCCAGCAGCGCCCGGGCGGCATCCGGGTCATAGGGGATTGCGGCCAGCTGCGGGTTTCCCGCCCAGTGGCTGGGCGGCAGCAGGGCGCTGGCCGGACTCGCCGCGTCGCCCATCACATAACGGATCACGGAGCGGCGATCGATGGCCATGGCGATGGCCCGCCGCACGTCCGCCTCGCCGGTCACGCCATCCTCCAGATTAAAGCCGAGATAGGTGAAGTTGGAGCCACGCGCCCGACTGACCTCGATGCCCTGGCGCTTTTGCAGATAGCCGACCAGTTCCGGCGACAGATCGTTTTGCAGCATGTCCACCTCGCCCCGCAGCAGCTTGAGTACCCGCACGGTAGCATCACTGACCTGGATAAAACTCAGGCGCTGCTGGTCACTGCGACGCAGCAATTGCAGCCGCCCCTCCTCCGGCCAGGCAACAAACCGAAACGGACCGCTGCCGATCGGCTGCTGATTGAAGGGGTGGCCGGCGGTCATCTGCACCGCCGGCAGGATGCCGATCACCAGATAGCCGGGAAACAGCAGGTCGGCCTTGCTGAGGTGGAAGTCGATGGTGTCGGCATCGACGACCTCGATGCGCCGGATCATGGCCAGGGTGGCGCGGTGCGGCGAGGCAGTGGCCGGATCGAGCACCGCGTCATAGGTGGCCTTTACATCCCCGGCGGTGAGCCGCTGGCCGGTGTGGAACTCTCGCGCGCCGACATCGCGCAACCGAAAGCGGTAATGGGTGGGAGTGAGCACCTGCCAGTCGGCCAGGCTGGGCACCGGCAGCTGGCGATCGTCGAAATCCACCAGCCGCGCATACAGCAGCCGATTGATGCGGCTGGAGGTGGCATCGGTGGCAAAACGGGGGTCCAGGGTGATGGGGGCGCTGGCCAGCCCGATGCGCAGGGTGTCATCGCTGACGGGCGCGCAGGCCGCCTGCAACAGCAGCAGTCCCAGCAGCAGCGGGCGCAAAAGGGGCAAGGCCTTACCAGTCTTTAAAGGGGTGTTTGACCAGGCAGACATTGTAATAGCGCGGATCATCCGAGACCTCTGCGCCCAGCCAGGCGGGACGCTGGAAGTCTTCATCGGGCGCGGACAGCTCGATCTCGGCCACCACCAGGCCCTGATTGTCGCCCGCAAAGACATCGATTTCCCAGCAGTGTGCACCATGTTGCACATGGTACCGGGTTTTCTCGATGAGCGGACCGTCGGCCAGGGTGTCGAGTAATTCATTGGCGTCGGCCAGCGGAATTGCATATTCATATTCCTGCCGGGTGACACCCAGCGTGGCGCTCTTGATGTTGAGGTGGGCCCGGCTGCCGGCGATGCGCACCCGGATCGAGGCCTTGGCCGCCGGGCCGGCTCCCGCGGTGCAGAGATAACCCTGTCGCATCGTCACGCCGTCATCGGCCTGCGCCCGCCAGTCGGCACTGGCCAGCAGAAATTTGCGTTCGATCTCGACGGCCATTTTCTATTTCCGACGGACTAGTCCGGCAGCACCACGGTGGTGGTCTCGAAACCGCGCGTCGATTCGTCCACCAAGGCGAATTCGTGGCTGCCGACCTTCACCACCTCGCCGTGCTTGAGCATATGCCGCTTGACCGCCTTGCCGTTGACCGTGGTGCCGTTGGTGCTGCCCTGGTCTTCGATGTGCACGTCCAGCAGGCCTTCCATATAGACACTGGCGGCGACCGTCAGCAGGGCATGCTTGCCGCTGACGGTATCGTCATCCAGCCGAATGTCGCACTCCGGCCGACGGCCGATGAGCCAGTTGCCTTCCTGTAGCGTGATATCTTCCAGAAATTGGCCGTCGCGGGAATGCACAAGTTTGGGCATGGTGTGAAACCTCAAATGATTGAAATCAACAGGGAATATACTAACAAGGCGCATGGAAAGGATACCCTTCAATCAAGACCGTCAGCAGCAGGGATGCTGCTGTCGAGCGTACACGGATGTATTCTCAGCGCGTCTTGATTGAAGGGTATCCTTTTCATGTGACTCAATAACAAGTGGCATCTATTATGGCGTGAATGTCGGGACTCGATCAACGCGGCCCGCCCAGCGCCGCCAGCAGCACGGAGATATTGTCCCGCCCACCCCGCCCATTGGCGAGATCCACCAGCCGCTGCGCGGCCGCCGCCCAGTTACCCGCCGCGGTCACCAGGGTGTCCTCGATGGTCGCATCGTCCACCAGATCGGTGAGTCCGTCCGAGCACAGCAGGAACACGTCGCCCGCCCGGGTCTCCAGCTCCTGCACCTCGGCGACGACCCGCTCGCGGATACCGACCGCCTTGGTGATCACGTGGCTATAGGGATTGTTGTCCACCTCTTCGGGGGAGATCACGCCCTTTTCCAGCAGCGCGCGCACCAGGGAATGGTCCGCCGTCAGTTGTTCCAGGCGGCGGCCACGCAGGCGATAGACCCGCGAATCCCCCACATGCGCCACCACCACCCGGTCACGGTAAAACAGCGCCAGCACCAGGGTGGTGCCCATGCCCTGACGGGCGGGATTGGCGGCGGCATTGGCAAAGATCGCCGCATTGGCGCCATTCACGGCGCGACGCACCAGAGTGGCTTGTCTGCTCACGCCCTTGTTGGCACGCAGCCGCAGGGGGCCGGACAGGGCCGGCACCAGGGTGGCCAGCAACTGTTCGATACACAGGCGGCTGGCGACATCGCCGGCATTGTGCCCGCCCATGCCGTCGGCGAGCATCGCCAGGCCATGGCCGGCATCCCAGGCGATGGCATCCTCGTTATGCTCGCGGGCACGCCCAGTATCCGTCAGGCCGCATAGCTGTAGGCTGAACTGTGGCTGCATCGTATTGGTGGTCTCATCCAGTGACATAAACACTACCCTCTTTACAGCTGCTCGGCGCAGCGCCTGATCGCCTCGGCCATGGCCTGACCATTGGCATAACGCTTGTCCGGCTGCTTTTCCAGGGCCCGGTTGATCATGCGGGTCACGCAGTTCGGCAGTTGCGGGCGCAGCTTGCGGATGGGCCGGGGTTTCTCGTGGGTGATCTGATACATCAGGCTGGTGAGCGAGTCGCCCTCAAAGGGCAGCTGCCCGGTCAGCAACTGATACAGGGTAACGCCCAGCGAAAACAGGTCCGAGCGCCCGTCCACCTTTTTGCCGGCAATCTGTTCCGGCGACATATAAAACGGACTGCCCAGCACCGTGCCGGTGCGGGTCCGACTATTATCCGTTAGGCAGGCAATACCGAAATCGGTCACCTTCAGCTGGCCCCGGTCGAGATCGAAAATGATATTGCCGGGCTTCACATCACGGTGCACCACCTTCTGCGCATGCGCATAATCCAGCGCCTCCGCCACCTGCACGCCGATGGCGAACACCTGGGCGATGGGCAGCAAGGCCTCGGGGCGCACATGCCGATCCAGGCTTTCGCCGCTGATGTAATCCATGGCGATATAGGCCAGGTCATGCTCCTCGCCCACGTCGTAGATGGTCACGATATTGGGGTGATTGAGCCGCCCGGCGGTCTCGGCCTCCTGAAAAAAACGCCGCCGCACCTCGGCCAGTTGCTCGCTCTCGAATTCCTCGCTGAAGGCCAGGGTCTTGATCGCGACCGTGCGGCTGATGCGCGGGTCGCGCCCCAGATACACCGTGCCCATGGCGCCCCGACCCAGTTCGCGTTCGATCTCATAACGCCCCAGTACCGGCCGCGCAACCGCGGGATCGTCCACCACCAGCCTGGTGGAGGCATGGGAGATCGTGGTGCTCGCCAGGCTGGTCTCCGGCAGCGACTGATGCCGGGCGCGGCGTTCACGGATATCGCGATAATTATCGTCCTGCTCGGCGATGCGCTCGTACACCGCCAGGGCCTTGGCGAACTGGCGGCGGCGTTCAAAATCCAGCCCCAGCTGATACAGCGCCTCGCGCAGGGCCTCGCCCCCCGCCTCCACGGTCAGGCGCCGGTGGGCCGTATCCAGCCGCCCCTGTGCGCGCAGGTTATTCGACAGCTCCACCAGGGCCAGGTCACGCGCATCACGCAGCCGGTAATAATGGCCGCCGATGCGGCGATGTGCATACAGCAGGCTGTGTCCCAGCAGCAAAAACAGCACCGGCAGCCCCAGCGGCAGGCTGGTATTGCGCAGGATCAGCAACAGCAACTCGGCATTGAGCAACAGGAAGGCCAGCCCCAGGCCCACCGCCAGCCCCAGGCCGCTGCGCAGGCGGGCGGGCAGGATCAGCAGATAGACAAGGATCAGCAGCAGCACGCCACGCTGCACGCCTAACGACCAATAGGGAGCCGAGACAAAGGTCACATTGGTCAGCGCATTGACGGTCCGTGCCGACCAGTCCAGCCCGCTGCCCCGCATGCCCCCCGGTAACAGGGCGCTGTCGGCCGGCGCCGTGTCCGCCAGCCCCACCAGCACGGTCTTGCCCCGCAGCTGTTGATTGGGGATATCCCCCGCCAGCACGGCCTCGGCCGACAGGCGCGGAATCGGCCGGGAGGCGGACGAGAGGCGGGGATAGATCCGCAGAGCGGCGTCCGTGGCATACCAGGCGGTGCCGATTTCCAGCCCCGTTCCGGGGTGCACCTTGATGGCGTCCATGGGCACGCCCAGGGCGGTGGCGGCCAGCGCCAGCTCAAAGCCGGGGGTATAACGAGAATCAGGTGACTCCCCGTTGCGCAGGGCCAGCGGGGCAGACACCAGCACCGCGGGCAGCGGGCGAGCGAACAGGGCCGAGCCCGCCACAACGGCGTTAGCGGAAAAAATCGCCAGCGGGGTGGTGTCGACGACGAAGGGCGGGGCCGCCGGCCACGGGCCCGGCGACAACACCGGCAGCAGCCAGGCCAGGCGGTTGGCCGGGGCCTCCACCGCTAGCGCCGTATTCGACACAAACGCCGGTGTTGCTGCCAGTACCAGCCCGGGCAGCGCGGCCAGGGCGGCCTGCAATTCGGCATCGGGGTCCAGCTGCCGGCGCAGCTGTGGATCTAACGGTGCGCCTGACTGTGCACTTAACTTTGCGAGCAGCTCGGCACTGAGCGAGGTCTGGGAGCGGTGCAGCGGCACAGCTATACCCACCGCCGCCACCCTGGCGGATTGCAGACGGGTTAGCAACTCGGCCAGCAGCGGGTAGGAGACCTGACGGTTTTCCAGCGTCACCAGCAGTGTATTGACCGGCGTCTCCGCCGCCGGCACCACCGCGCTCAACTGGGCATACAGCCAATGCTCCAGGCGCTGTGCGCCCGGCATAAAGCTCCAGCCCAGCAGGCCCAGCCCCAGCAGCAACACGAGAATACGGTGCCGTCCCAACACCCTTGGCAACGTCCTTAGCAACGCCCTTAGCAACGAAAAATCCCCACCATCAAATGATGATCCCCACCCTGAATTTGTCTTATTCCATATTTCAGCAGGATATCAATAACCTGAGTCCGTGCATCCATCACATCGACCCGCGCCGCGCCCAGCTTGAGGTGGCGAGCAGCCTCCTAGAAACCGGTCTGCCGTTTTGCCGCGGACGGGTCGACTCTCAGCAGCAGACCGGCGCCCAGCAGGAACAGGCCGATAATCGACACCATCCCCCAGCGATGACTGCCGCTGGCGAGACTCACCACACCGATCATCAACGGCCCCAGCACGGCGGCAAACTTGCCCAGCATGTTGTAGAAACCAAAAAATTCGGCCGACTTGTCCAGCGGGATCAGCCGGGCGTAATACGAGCGGCTCAGGGCCTGCACCCCGCCCTGCACCAGGCCGATGGTCACCGCCAGGGCATAAAACTCGGCGCTGCTGTCCATGAAAAAGGCCCCCAGGGTGGCCAGCACGTACACCGCCAGCGCCAGCAAGATGCCCCTTTTGGCCCCCTCCCCGTCCGCGCCGAGGTGCTGGGCCAGATAGCCGAAGGCGATGGTCGCCGGCAGGCCCACAAACTGGGTGATCAACAGGGCGGTGATCAGGTCCTCCTGCGCCAGACCGAGGGACAGCCCGTAATCCACCGCCATGCGCACGATGGTGTCGACGCCATCGATATACAGCCAGTAGGCCACCAGAAACAGCACCACCATGCGCAACTGGCGCAGGTGCTGAAAGGTCTCGATCAGCTGCCGGTAACCCGCCCGCGCCACCGCCCAGCCGGAGGCTGCCTGGGGTGCGGGCCGCTCCCTGACCCACAGCAACAGGGGCAGGGAAAACAGCGCCCACCAGATGGCAACGCTCAGGAAGGAAAGACGCACCGCCTCGGCGGCGGAGGCCAGGCCAAAACTCTCCGGCGACAGGGTCATCGCGACATTCAGCCCAAACAGCAGACCGCCCCCCAGATAACCCAGCGCATAACCCAGCGCCGAGACAAAATCCCAGTCGTCCTCTTTTGCCACGCCCACCAGCAGGGCGTCATAAAAGATATTCGCGCCCATGAAGCCGATGGTCGCGGTCACGAACAGCACCAGGGCCGCCAACCACTCACCCTGTCCCACGCCGTACAGCGCCGCAGTGGCCACCATGCCAGTCAGCGCAAACAGCAACAGAAAACGCCGGCGCAGACCACCCCGGTCGGCAATCGCCCCCAGCAGGGGCGCGATCAGCACGATCACCAGACTCGCCGCGGCATTACCGATGCCCAGATGAAAGGTGCTCTCGGTACTCACCACCCCCGCGCTCCAGTATTGCTTGAAGAATAACGGGAAAAAGCCAGCCAACACCGTCGTGGCAAAGGCCGAATTGGCCCAGTCATACAGGGCCCAGGCAATGGTCGATTTGTGCAAGGAGTGAAATTTCACAGCGGTCATCGGTTTTTGATCAGTGGCCGATTGTCCATCAGCCGAGGTCAAATAGAAACACCAAGGTAGTGCCGAGTTTTGAGTACCGAGTTTTGAGTACCGAGTTTTGAGTACCGAGTTTTGAGTACCGAGTGTCGAGTAAAAGCCACAGACCGTAGGGCGCAATAACCGAAGGGCATTGCGCCGTATCCCCGACGCCAAGATAGTGCCAAGTAAAAGCCACAGACCGTAGCGCGCAAAACCTACTGCAACTTGCCGGCGATGTAACCGGTGGTCCAGGCGGCCTGGAAATTATACCCGCCGGTGATGCCGTCAATATCCAGCAGCTCGCCGGCGAAATAGAGATTGTTGCAGACCCGGCTTTGCAGGGTGGTGGGATCGACGCTCTCCAGGCTGATACCACCGCAGGTGACGAACTCCTCCCTGAAGGTGGTCTTGCCCTGCACCGCATACACGTCGTTACTCAACACCTCCACCAGTTTATTCAGCCCCTTGTTGCCGAGCTCACTCCACTTTTTCTGCGCGGGCAGGCCGCCCTTCTCCAGCAGGTAACGCCATAACCTGTCGGGCAGGTCATAGGGGCGGATGCTGGTGAGGAGCTTTTGGGGATGGTGCTCGGCAATGTTTTTCAGGTCGGCCATCACCACATCGTGGCGCGGCACATTCACCCAGTTCACCTGGATGTTGAAGCGATAGTCCCGCTCACTGAGCAGGCGTGCGCCGAACGCCGACAGTTTGAGGATCGCCGGCCCGCTCATGCCCCAGTGGGTAATCAACAGCGGACCATCGGCCTTCAGTCTGCTGCCCTGGATTGCCACCAGGGTCTTTTCCACCACAATGCCCATTAACGCGGTCACCGGCTCGGTCGGCATGTTGAAGGTAAACAGCGACGGCACCGGCGTCTCGATCTTGTGACCCAGGTCTTCCAGCCATTGCAGGTTGTGGCGTTTCGGACAGCCGCCGGTCGTGACAATCACCTTATCAAACACCCTTGCGGCCGCCCCCGGCGGCGCGAAATCCAGACTCAGCCGGCCATCGAGCGGCCGGATCGCCGTCACCCCCATCCCGGTCTCGATGCGGACCTGGCATTTTTTCGCCTGGCCGAACAGGCAGTCGATGATGCTCTGCGAATTCTGCGAGGCGGGAAACACACAGCCATCCTCCTGCACCACCAGCGGCACGCCCCGCGATTCAAACCAGTGCATGGCATGTCTGTTATCAAACAGCCGAAAGGCCTTTTTCAGGGCCTTGCCGCCGCGGGGATAGGCCGCGGCGAGCTGCTCGATGGTGTCGCAGGCATTGGTGACATTGCAGCGCCCACCGCCCGATATCCTGACCTTGGCCAGCAAGCGTTTTGATTTCTCAAACAGGGTGACCGTGGCCGCGGGATGATTCTCCTTGACGGCGATGGCTGCAAAAAAGCCGGCCGCGCCGCCGCCGATGACAGCAACCTGCACCGGAAGGGCGCTCGGCCCGGGTCGGGATTCAGGGTTTCCTTTCATGACTTACTCGGCGATGATGAACAGATCGACAGTAGCAACCGGGCCGCGAAAACAGTATCACCAACGCGCGCACAAACAAGCATCGATACCGTTCCCTCCACTTCGCCCCCTCACTTACTAACAGTTATCGTCCCATGGCTACCGGCCAGCGATCTGCCAATGCCACCCCCCTCCTGGCGCTATCCGAGCCGCGTCTGGCAGTCAGCAAAAAAGTGGCTACACTTGCTGAACTCTTCCACCCACAATGGCCATCGAGCTTGCGCGAAATCACATCCCTAATGCGGCAGAACACACTGAGCCGCTATCAACGTACCGATGATAACAGGGTCATGGTTGAGATTGACGCCGGCAGCATCAAGGATCTCTACAATGATTTCGACAAACATGCGCCCTACGTCAGAAAAGAGCTGGATGCCGGACTGGTCGACTATCTGATCGAATCGGTCACCGAGATCGGCAAGGAAGACTTTATCATCCAGTTTCGGCTCGCCCAGTTGGAAGATGACAACCTCATGGAACGGGTGAAGATCAGTATCCACAACTATTTTTTATACCTGGTTGAACGCGAGCATCGCGAGGTGAGCAGAATGCTGCGCACCTCGTTGATCTATTTTATTATCGGCATCGTCATCCTGTTCCTGTCGTTCTGGATCAATCACCAGATCACCGATCACGACACCTTTATCGCCCATGTCCTGACAGAGGGGCTCAATGTCGCCGCCTGGGTCTCGCTGTGGACCGCCATCGCGACCTTTCTGATCAACTGGGTTCCGCAACGCAATATCATCAAGGTCTACAAGCGTATCTCGCACGCGCCGATATTTTTTGTCGCCGACACCTGAGTTCCCGGTCCAGGGCCTGTGACAGCATTGCAGGCCATCGCCGGCCGAGTGTGCTTTAATAAACGCCGATAACGGCGACAGGCCACGGCACAAGACACGCAACCCTCGCACATGGAAACCTTACGCAAAAAACTGCTGGCGCTCGACGGCAAGGGCTACAAGGCCTACAAGGCGATTGCCGGGCTTTATCAGATAGCCGATTTTGACCTCAGCATCGATCATGTCCAGGGCGATCCCTTCGCCACTCCATCACGCATCAGCGTGCGGCTGGCCGCCGGGCTGGCGGGCTTTCCCGAGGCCCTGTGGCAGACGGCGGTGCGCCGCATCGCGCTGGAGGATTTCATCGCTCGCGCCGTGCAGGACGGCATCCGCCAGCACGTCAAGGGTCGGCGCGGCAGCGGCGGCAGCGGTGAGATGCACATCTCGGTGAGTGGCCAGCAGGTGCTGGTGCGCAATGCGGTCGCGGTGAACGCCGAAGGTGTCGAGGCCCGCCTCACCCTCGGCCTGCCCGCACAGGGGCGGCGGGCGGCGGGACGCGAGGCCATCGCCATGCTGCTGGAGGAGCTGCCCCGCGTGGTCAAGGCTGCCCTGTACCACGACAGTCTGGATGCCGAGCGTGTGCGCCGGCATGTGCAGAGTATCGAGGATCAGGACGCCCTGCGTCACTGGCTGGCATCGGCCGGACTGGTGGGCTTTATCGCCGATGGCTCGCTGCTGCCGCGCGCCAGCGGAGTGGACGACCGCCCGCTGAGCCGGGACGCGCTGCGCTTTGCGGCGCCGGCCTCGCTGGCCCGCAGCGTCGAGCTACCCAATGCCGGCCCGCTGCGCGGACTGGGCATTCCGCGCGGCATCACGCTGATCGTCGGCGGCGGTTTTCATGGCAAGTCGACCCTGCTGCATGCCCTGGAACGTGGGGTGTACAACCACATTCCCGGTGACGGCCGCGAACGGGTCGCCACCCTGGAAGATGCGGTGAAGGTGCGCGCGGAAGACAACCGCGCCATCGCCCGGGTCAACATCAGCCCCTTTATCGACCACCTGCCCTTTGGCCGCGACACCGTCTCCTTTAGTACCGAAAACGCCAGCGGCAGCACCTCGCAGGCGGCCAATATCATCGAGGCCCTGGAGTGCGGCACCCGCCTGTTGCTGATTGACGAGGATACCTCGGCCACCAATTTCATGATCCGCGACCAGCGCATGCAGGCCCTGGTCGCCGCCGACAAGGAACCCATCACCCCGCTGCTGCACCGGGTGCGTGAGCTGTATGAACAACACGGTGTCTCCTCGGTGATCGTGATGGGTGGCTCGGGCGATTATTTTGACGTGGCGGATACCGTGATCATGATGGATGCCTACGAGCCACGGGATGTCACCCAACAGGCCCGGGCACTCGCCGACCCCGGCGTGCAATACCGTAGCCCGGGCCGCCCCTTTTGCACCCCCACCAGCCGCCGACCCATGGCCGATGTGCTCAGCCCGGCACGGGGCAATCGCGCGGTGAAGATCGATACGCGCGACACCCGCGAGCTGCTGTATGGCGAGCACCGTATCGACCTCAGCGGCGTCGAACAGCTCATCGACAGCGGCCAGACGCGCAGCATCGGCCTGATGATTCACTATTTTGCACAGCACTATGCGGAGGAAGGCGAGAACCTGCTCAGCGGTCTGCGGCGAGTGATGGCCGATGCCGAGCAGCAGGGCCTGGATGTGTTCAGCGAATACAAGATCGGCAACCTCGCCCTGCCCCGGCTGCATGAACTGGCCGCGGCGATCAACCGGATACGCGAGGGCCACTGGAGCGGATGAACTTTTGATCTCCGCTCGATATCCAAATTTTTACCGCTCAATCGACCGGCCATCCATGCTTTCGCCACCGAGGAAAAACCACCCAGCCATGCGCTCTTCCATTATCAGTCTGAGTCTCGCCGCCATCATCGGCATCGTTATCGGCCTGCTGTTGCAGTCACCGACTCCGGCCCCGCCCGGCTCGCCAGCCCAGGCCACCACGACTAACCGCGAGCTGACGCAAACACTGGCCGCGCTGGCACAGCAGCTTGAGCAGGAGACCCTGGCTCGACAGCAACTGGAGGGCGAGGTCGCGACGCTGGGCAAGCGGCTGACGGTGCTTGCCGGTTCTGCCAACGCTGCTGCCTCTGTCGCCTCTGCCATCAGTACCGAAATCGACAAGACCCCTGCCACGCCGCCGACGGCGGACGAGGCACCGGCGACCGCAGCACAGGCCCCCGCGACGGCGTGGTTCAATCAGCAGGCCCTGATCGATGCCGGCATGGCCGCGACAGAGGCCGAACAGTTAAAGACCCACTTTGAGCAACTGGAACTGGAGAAACTCTATCTGCGCGATCAGGCCATACGTGAAGGCTGGTCGGGGGCAAAACGCTACCGGGAGGAGTATCAGAAACTGGAGGCTAAGTCCGCTAACATCAAACAGACACTCGGCGAAAACGCCTATGACGCCTATCTGTTCGCCGCAGGGCAGGCAAACCGGATTGCCGTGCAAAGCGTACTGTCCGGTTCCGCGGCCAGCCTCGCCGGCATGCAATCGGGGGATCAGGTGATTCGCTACAACGGGGAGCGCATCTACAACGGCCAGGATCTGCGCAACGCCACCACCCAGGGCGACAGCAGCGAGAGTGTGTCGATCGAGATCCTGCGCGACAAGCAGGTGATGCAGTTTTATGTGCCGCGCGGCCCGCTGGGCATTCGCATGAATTCGATCAGCGTCGCACCGTAACCATAACTAGAAACTTACAAATGGATCGGTCGACCATCCACCGCCAGCGCCGCCTCATGCACCGCCTCCGACAGGGTCGGATGGGCATGCACGATACGCGCGATGTCTTCCGCCGAGGCGGCGTATTCCATGGCGACCACGGTCTCGGCGATCAGCTCCGAGGCATTCGGGCCGTAGATGTGCACGCCAAGAATCCGGTCCGTGGCGGCATCGCTGAGGATCTTCACCATGCCCGCGGTTTCACCGGCGGCGTGGGCGCGGCCACTGGCGGCAAAGGGAAACACGCCGCTCTTGAAGGCAACCCCCTCGGCCTGTAACTGCTCGCTGGTGGACCCCACCCAGGCCAGCTCCGGCCAGGTGTAGATCACCGAGGGAATCACCGTGTAATTGAGATCCGGCCGCTGTCCGGCAATCCGCTCGGCCACCGCAACGCCCTCTTCCGATGCCTTGTGCGCCAGCATCGGCCCGCGCACCACGTCGCCGATGGCATACACCCCCGGCAGGTTGGTGCGGCAGTCCTCATCCACCTCGATGAAGCCCCGGGCATCCAGCGCAAGCCCCGCCACCTCGGCACCGATTGCGCCGCTGTTCGGCGTGCGCCCGGTGGCCACCAGCACGCGGTCAACCAGCAGGCGCTTTTCGCCCTCGGCCGTGCGGTAGGTCAGCGTCACCTGTTTGGCCGTCGATTTCACCGACAGCAGTTCCGCCCCCAGGCAGATGTCCATGCCCTGCTGCTGTAGATTGGCCTGCACCGCCCTGGCCAGCTGCTGATCCACCTGCTTGAGAAATTTGTCGCCGCGCACCAGCACCGTGGTCTTCGCGCCCAGCCGGCTCCATACACTGCCGAGCTCCAGGCCGATCGCGCCGCCACCGATCACCGCCAGCCGTTTGGGCACGCTGTCAAAGGCCAGCGCACCGGTGGAATTCACCACCCGCTCATCGTAGGCCACGCCTTTGAGTGCGACGGGAGACGATCCCGTGGCGATAATAATCTGCGCGGCCTGATACACCTGCGCCGCGCCATCCGCCCCCGGTTCAGTGACCGCCACGCGCCGCTCGCCCAGCAGGGCGCCATGCCCCTTCAACCAGGTGACCTTGTGTTTTTTGAACAGCAGGGCGATGCCGCCGGTCAGGGTCTCGACCACCTTCTGCTTGCGCCGCATCATGATCGGCACGTCGATGCGCAGCTCGCCGGTGCTGATGCCGTGGTCGGCAAATTCATGTTGGGCGCGATGAAAGTGGTGGGTGGTATCCAGCAGAGCCTTGGAGGGAATACAGCCGATATTCAGACAGGTGCCGCCCAGTACGGACTCGCCCCGGGGATCAAGATAGGCATCGACGCAGGCCGTCTTCATGCCCAGCTGGGCACAGCGAATGGCGGCCACATAACCCCCCGGTCCTCCGCCGATAACCATCACATCAAAATCGGACATGGTATTTTCCCTGTATTTATTATTGAGTCACATGGAAAGGATACCCTTCAATCAAGACACGCTGAGAATACATCCATGTACGCTCGACAGCAGCATCCCTGCTGCTGACGGTCTTGATTGAAGGGTATCCTTTCCATGCGCCGTCTTAAGTATCCCGAACATTTCCCGTAAAAATACCACAACACCGAGACTATAACTCCAGCAACAGACGGGCCGGATCTTCCAAGGCATTCTTGATCGCCACCAGAAACAGTACCGCCTCATGCCCGTCAATAATACGGTGATCATAGGACAGGGCAAGGTACATCATCGACCGCACCACCACCTCGCCCTCTTCCACCACCGCACGCGGCTGAATATTGTGCATCCCCAGAATCGCGCTCTGCGGGGGGTTCAGGATCGGCGTCGACAGCATGGAACCAAAGGTGCCGCCATTGGTGATACTGAAGGTGCCACCGGTCAGCTCATCGAGGGTCAGTTTCCCCTCGCGGGCGCGCAGCCCAAAGTCCGCGATGCCCTTTTCGATATCGGCAAAACTCATCTGTTCCACGTCACGCAGGATGGGCACCACCAGCCCCCGCGGCGAACCGACGGCGATGCCGATGTCGTAATAACCATGATAGACGATGTCCTGACCATCCACCGAGGCGTTGATCACCGGGTACTGTTTCAGCGCCTCGGTCACGGCCTTGGCAAAAAATGACATGAAGCCGAGCTTCACGCCGTGGGTCTTTTCAAACGCCTGTTTGTATTTGCTCCGCAGCGCCATCACCGGGTCCATATTCACCTCGTTAAAGGTGGTCAAGATGGCCGCCGTGTTCTGCGCCTCTTTCAACCGTTCGGCGACACGCGCCCGCAGCCGGCTCATGGGCACCCGCCTTTCCATACGCCCCGCTGCGACTGTTTCGCGGTTGTCCCTACGCGGCTCTGATCGGTCTGTCTCTGATTTGTTCGCTTGCACTCTGTCAGCTTCCGATCTGTTTGTGTGCGATTTGTTTGTTACCAAGTAATCGACAACATCCGCCTTGGTGATCCGCTGATCCTTGCCGGTGCCGCTCACCCGCGTGGGGTCGATATTATTTTCGGCGGCCAGCTTGCGGGCGGCCGGGCTCAGATAGATCTCGATCGATTTCGCATCGACCCGCGGCGCGGTCGCCGCCACCCCGCTGAGCCGTGAAATGGTTGCCGGGGCATTGGTCTGGCCCTCGTCCACCGTCGCGGCCTGCGCCTCGCTGTCAATGATGGCAAGCACCTCATCCGCGACCACCACGGCGCCTTCCTGGCGCTTGATGCTCTTGAGCACGCCATCGCCCGGCGCCACCACCTCCAGCACCACCTTGTCGGTTTCCAGGTCGACCAGACTCTCGTCCCGGCGGACGATATCACCGACCTTTTTATGCCAGCTCACCAAGGTGGCATCGGCAATCGATTCCGACAACACGGGCACCTTAACCTCGATGAGCATATGTATTCTCCACGCTGTATTGCCTAACCATAATCATGTGTCCCTGGATTCATATCTAAAGTCATATCTACTAACAAGGCCATGGAAAGGATACCCTGCAATCAAGACCGTCAGCAGCACGACTGCATGGATGCAGAAGGTAGAGTAACGCAGGAGCAGTTACCGAGGGATGCTGCTGTCGAGCGTACATGG
>JAVVEP010000015.1 GCA_032250735.1 Gammaproteobacteria bacterium | reverse complement strand
TTCATAGTAGAAATATACCCCCTCCTTCAGACTCATTTCATATTGGACAAGGCTGACGCTGGTAGTCTGTCTTCAAGCTCTCTAGAATGGGTGTTCAATTTTCTGAAAATGTTGCCCTTGCCATGATCCCCACCCTGCTGGTTATTCTCGTTTATATTGTCGGCCCTCTCGCCATCCTGGTGTGGGCGGTGAAGCGCTATAAGCATGGTGTCAGGCCTACGGTGGGTGAGGGGGTGGTGGTGGCCCTGGCGGTGTTTCTGATGGTTCTGTTTGCCTACAGTTCGAGCTGGAAGACCTCGGACGATGATCGACAGGAGCTTGCCCGGATTCTGCAGGAGCTGCCCCAGCGCTATGATTTTCCGGTGCAGGCGAAGTTCGCCGAGCGTCCGGCGGTGGAGGGTTTTGCCAAGCCGCGGCGTCTGGAGATCCATGTCTACGGTGTGGTGTCGAGCGAGGAACAGGCCAGGGTGGTGATGGTGCTGGAGAAGCTGCGCAGGCAGATCGCCTCTAAGCCGATTGTGGTGCACTTTATCCGTGAAGAGGTCTGGGAGGAGGAGCCTGATGGTACCCGCCGGCCACGGCGTGACCGCGAGGAGCTGATGCGCAAGGTGCGGATTGAATGATAGGTCTGGGGACTGAGTGCTGAGATGAATGGCACTAAGTTAAGCCCAAAGCCGCAGTCAGAGCCTGCCCCGTGAAACGCTTTGGGCATCCCGGCGCATACCCACGGGGCATAAAGGCCAGGATCCAGAATGCTCATTGGTGGTAATTTCCCTGGATTATTCGCTTCACTCACCCTTCGGGCCGCCTTTGGCGTTCAACGCGCTACGCGCTTATGTTCCGGCCTACGCCAGAATGACGGTAAGCGAGAGGACTGAGTTAGTGCCGCCCCCTGGATTTTGAAGAAACGCTCTGTTCTCCATTGAGTGGCCATCGTTGATCTGTTAATCTACTTCCCCGTCCGAAGTTCCCTCTAACCTAGCCACATTCCTGGGTTTTTAATGACCAAATTTGTATTTGTTACCGGCGGTGTCGTTTCCTCTTTGGGGAAAGGCATCGCCTCCGCCTCGTTGGCCGCCATTCTGGAATCGCGCGGTCTCAAAGTCTCCCTGATGAAGCTGGATCCCTACATTAACGTGGATCCCGGCACCATGAGCCCCTTCCAGCACGGTGAAGTGTTCGTCACCGAGGATGGCGCCGAGACCGACCTCGATCTGGGCCACTATGAGCGTTTCGTGCGCACCACCATGGGCCAGCGCAATAATTACACCTCGGGGCGCATCTATTCGGACGTGATCAGCAAGGAGCGCCGCGGCGACTACCTGGGCGGCACGGTGCAGGTGATTCCGCACATTACCGACGAGATCAAGCGGCGGATCATGGAGTGCGCCCAGGGCCTGGATGTGCTGATGGTAGAGATCGGCGGCACGGTGGGTGACATCGAGTCCCTGCCGTTCATGGAGGCGATTCGCCAGATCGGCTTTGAACAGGGCCACGACAATGCCCTGTTCATGCACCTGACCCTGCTGCCCTATATCCCCACCGCCGGCGAGCTCAAGACCAAGCCTACCCAGCATTCGGTGAAGGAGCTGCGTTCCATCGGTATCCAGCCGGATGTGCTGATCTGCCGCGCCGACCGCCCGGTGCCGGATGATGAACGCCGCAAGATCGCCCTGTTCACCAATGTCGAAGAGCGTGCCGTCATCTCGGCGGTGGATGCCGACAGTATCTACCAGATTCCGGTGCTGCTGCACGAGCAACACCTCGACCAGATCGTGGTGGACAAGCTGCACATCGACGCCCCGCAGGCGGATCTCTCCGAGTGGCAGGCGGTGGTGGATTGCCTGGCCGACCCCAATGGTGAGGTGACGGTGGGCATGGTGGGCAAGTACATGGATCTCACCGAGGCCTATAAATCCCTCACCGAGGCCCTGATCCACGCCGGGCTGCATACCCGCACCAAGGTGAAGATTCGTTACATCGATTCCGAGGATATCGAGACCGACGGCACCGACTGCCTGGAGGGGATGGATGCCATTCTGGTGCCCGGCGGTTTTGGCCAGCGCGGCGTGGAGGGCAAGATCCTCGCGATCCGTTATGCCCGTGAAAACGGCGTGCCATACCTCGGCATCTGCCTCGGCATGCAGCTGGCGGTGATCGAATACGCCCGCCACGTGGCCGGGCTGGAGGGCGCGCACAGCACCGAATTTAACCCGCAGACCCCCCACCCGGTGATCGGCCTGATTACCGAATGGATCACCGCCAGTGGCGACGTGCAACAGCGTAACAAGGACTCCGATCTGGGCGGTACCATGCGCCTGGGCGGTCAGGAGTGTGTGCTGGTCAAGGGCTCCAAATCCTACGAGTTATACGGTAAGTCGAACATCGTCGAGCGGCATCGTCACCGCTACGAGTTCAACAACAGCTATCTGGACGTGTTGCAGGAGGCCGGGATGGCGGTGGTGGGGCGCTCGGTCGATGGCAACCTGGTGGAGATGGTCGAGATCCCGGAACACCCGTGGTTTGTGGCCTGCCAGTTCCATCCCGAATTCACCTCCACCCCGCGTGACGGTCATCCGCTGTTCAGCGGCTTCATCAGTGCCGCCCGCGCCAAGGCAGGCATCTAGGCCATGAGCATGAAACTGTGCGGCTTCGAGGTCGGGCTGGATCGGCCCCTGTTCATCATCGCCGGTCCCTGTGTGATCGAGTCCGAGCAGCTGGCGATGGATACGGCGGGCCAGCTCAAGGAGATCACCACCCGGCTGGGCATTCCGTTTATCTACAAGTCGTCCTTCGACAAGGCCAACCGCTCATCCACTTCCAGTTACCGTGGGCCGGGTGTTGACGAAGGCCTGCGTATCCTGCAAAAGGTCAAGCACGAGCTGGGTGTGCCGGTGCTGACCGATGTGCATGAAGATACGCCGCTGCACGAGGTGGCCAGCGTGGTGGACGTATTGCAGACCCCCGCCTTCCTCTGTCGACAGACCAATTTTATCCAGAACGTGGCCCGCACCGGCCTCCCGGTGAACATCAAAAAGGGCCAGTTTCTTGCACCGTGGGATATGAAAAACGTGGTGGACAAGGCCCGCGAAGTGGGTAACGAGCAGATCATGGTCTGCGAGCGCGGCGTCTCGTTTGGCTATAATACCCTGATCTCGGACATGCGCGGCCTGGTGGAGATGCGTAACACCGGCTGCCCGGTGGTGTTCGACGCCACCCACTCCGTGCAACAGCCCGGCGGCCAGGGCGCCACCTCCGGCGGACAGCGCCAGTTCGTGCCGGTACTGGCGCGCTCGGCAGTGGCGGCGGGGGTGTCCGGCCTGTTCATGGAGACCCACCCCAACCCGGAACAGGCCCTCAGCGACGGCCCCAACGCCTGGCCGCTGGGTGACATGGAAGGACTGCTGGAGACACTCAAAGCGCTGGACGATACCGTCAAGGCGCGGGGTTTTGGCTACGATCCTGCGTAGCCAGCCCGTAGGGCGCAATAACCAAAGGGCATTGCGCCGTATGTCTGAGTGATACAAAACAGACTTCAAACATTTAAACCGTAAAGACCAACCAACAAAAAATCTGGAGTAGGAATGACTGCGAAAATCGCAAACATACATGCCCGCGAGATTATCGATTCCCGCGGCAATCCCACTGTTGAAGTGGACGTGACCCTGGAATCCGGCATCCTGGGGCGCGCGGCGGTGCCTTCCGGCGCCTCCACCGGTTCGCGCGAGGCGATTGAGCTGCGCGACGGTGACAAGTCCCGCTATCTGGGCAAGGGCGTGCTGAAGGCCGTGGCCAACGTCAACGGTGAGATTCGTAATGCGCTGCTGGGTAAGGACGCCAGCGACCAGGCGACCGTTGACCAGATCATGATCGACCTCGACGGCACCGAAAACAAGGACCGCCTCGGCGCCAATGCCATCCTCGGTGTGTCCATGGCGGCGGCCAAGGCGGCCGCGGCCGAGGCCGGTCTGCCCTTGTACCGTTACCTGGGCGGTGATGATGCCACCATCATGCCGGTGCCGATGATGAACATCATCAACGGCGGTTCGCACGCGGACAACAGCGTCGACCTGCAGGAATTCATGATTCAGCCGGTGGGCGCACCGAATATCGCCGAGGCCATCCGTTACGGCGCCGAGGTCTTTCATGCGCTGAAAAAGGTGCTGCACGATCGTGGTCTCAACACGGCGGTGGGCGACGAGGGCGGCTTTGCGCCGGACCTTCCCTCCAACGAGGCGGCCATCGAGGTGATCATCGAGGCGATCGAGGCGGCCGGTTATGTGCCGGGCAAGGACATCTTCATCGCCATCGACGCCGCCAGTTCCGAGTTCTACAAAAACGGCAGATACGAACTGACCTCCGAAGGCAAGTCGCTGACCGCCGCCGAGTTCGTCGACGTGCTGGCATCGTGGGTCGACAAGTATCCGATCCTTTCCATCGAAGACGGCCTGGACGAGAGCGACTGGGAAGGTTGGGCGATTCTGACCGAAAAGCTGGGTGACAAGATCCAGTTAGTCGGCGACGACCTGTTTGTCACCAATACCAAAATTCTCAAGCGCGGTATCGACAACCATATCGCCAATTCCATTCTCATCAAGGTCAACCAGATCGGCACCCTGACCGAGACCTTTGCCGCCATCGACATGGCCAAGGCCGCCGGTTACAGCTCGGTGATGTCACACCGCTCCGGCGAGACCGAGGATGCCACCATTGCCGACCTGGCCGTCGCCACCGGCACCGGCCAGATCAAGACCGGTTCCCTGTCGCGTTCGGACCGGATTGCCAAGTACAACCAGCTGCTGCGTATCGCCGAAGAGCTGGGCGAGCGGGCCACGTATCCGGGGATGGCCGCCTTTAAACGGGGCTGATGACAGCGTATGAAGGCCATCATTGCCGCCCTCGCCATCCTGTTTGTGCTGTTGCAGTTCAAGCTGTGGTTGGGTGAGGGCGGCATAAAGGATGTGTGGGCGCTGGATAATGCGAAGGCCTTGCAGGTGGCGGAAAACGCCAGCCTGAAAGAACGTAACCAGACACTCATTGCCGAGGTTGCCGACCTCAAGCAGGGCTATGAAGCGATCGAGGAACGTGCCCGTTATGATCTGGGCATGATCAAAGAGGGTGAAACCTTTTATCAGGTTGTCGATTAGCACCGGTTTTCCCAATAATGCCACCCCTTCCACCGCTCCCGTCTTCACCGCCTCCAACGATAAATAGCCATACCGCGTCCCCCGTCAATTGCTGGGCCGTCTTTCCCGCCGCCGGTGTCGGTGCGCGTATGGGCAGTCACTGCCCCAAACAGTATCTGCCGCTGGCCGGGCGTAGCGTCATTGAACACAGCCTCGACGTGCTGCTGAATCACCCGGCGATCAGCGGCGGGGTGGTGGCCCTGTCGGAAACGGACGGCTACTGGGCAGGGCTGGACTACCGGCACGCCAAACCGCTGCACCGGGCAGCGGGCGGCCGCCAGCGTTGTGATTCGGTGCTGAACGCCCTGCAGCTGCTGGCGGAGACCGTCGCGGCGGATAGCTGGGTGCTGGTGCATGATGCCGCGCGGCCCTGCCTGCGGTCGGCCGATATCAGCCGGCTTATCGAGGCCTGCAGCGCCCATCCCGTGGGCGGCATTCTCGCCGTGCCGGTGAAAGACACCATCAAGCAGGCGGATCACCGCGGCCATATCGTCGCCACCGTTGATCGTGATTCGCTGTGGCATGCACAAACACCGCAGATGTTTCGCCTCGGCATGTTGCGCGAGGCCCTGGCCCAGGCCCTGGCCGACGGGGTGCCGATTACCGACGAGGCCTCGGCGCTGGAGCATGTCGGGCAACGGCCGCTATTGGTCGAGGGTCACGCCGACAACCTCAAGATCACCCGCCCCGAGGATCTGCCGCTGGCCGAGTTTTATTTTTCTCAGCGGTAGATGTGTG
This sequence comes from Gammaproteobacteria bacterium, assembly GCA_032250735.1. NCBI lineage: Bacteria > Pseudomonadati > Pseudomonadota > Gammaproteobacteria > Gammaproteobacteria bacterium. The sequence goes on along the minus strand of JAVVEP010000015.1, from coordinate 75,164 downwards.
TTGGGCTTGAGCAGTTTAGCAACGGCATCGACCGTCTCGCCACATGATGTCTGATAGAGGTATCCCTATGCGTTGGTTATTCCTGTTCGTGATGCTGTGTTCGTCGGCGGCTTTCGCCGAGACCTCCCTGTGGCGTGTCAGCAAGGGGGACCATTCGCTGTTCATCGGCGGCACCATCCACGTGCTGCGAGAAACGGACTACCCACTGCCGGCCGCGTTTGATAAGGCCTTCGCTGCCGCCACCACGCTGATATTCGAGACCGACGTCGCGGCCACCGAGGATCCGGTCTTTGCGCAGCAGATGATGCAACGCCTGATGTATACGGATGGCAGAAGCCTGCAGGACGGCTTGAGTCCGGCGGTATATCGGCAGCTGGAGAAATTCTGCGCCGAGCGTGGCGTGCCCATCGTCATGTTCCAGCAGATGCGTCCGCCCGCCGCGGCACTGACCCTGATGATGATGGAGTTGCAACGGCTGGGTATATCGAATGCCGGGGTGGATAGTCACTATTATCAGCGCGCCCAGGCGGAACACAAAATCATCGGCGAGCTGGAAACGCCCGCCGAGCAGCTGGAGTTTCTGGCGGGTCTGGGCGAGGGCCGCGAGGATGATTTTGTGCGCTATAGCCTGAAGGATATGCAGCAGCTTGAGACCGTTATGCGCGACCTGACCGAGGCCTGGCGAACGGGCGATCAGGCGAAAATGGCGCAACTGTCACTGGACGAGCTGCGCCGGGAATTTCCGCTTATCTATCGGCAGCTGCTGGTTGAGCGTAACAATAACTGGGTACCCCGCATTGAGGCGTTGCTGAATGATCCGGCCACCGAGCTGGTGTTGGTGGGCGCCCTGCATCTGGTGGGCAACGAGGGTGTTCTGGCGCTGCTGCGCCAGCGTGGTTATAAGATTGAGCAATGGTAAGTGTTAGACGTCGAGGATAAGCGCCTGATGGAAACCGAGATGAAGAATAAGGCCCTGGCCCTGCACTGGCGGCGGACCAAGATCATCGCCACCCTGGGGCCGGCCTCCAGTTCCCCCGCCATGATCAACAAGCTGCTGGATGCGGGGGTCAACGTGGTGCGGCTGAACATGTCGCATGGCGATCATGACAGTCATCGCCGCTTGTTTACCCGGGTGCGTACGGCGGCGAAACGGCAGAAGAAAAATATCGCCATCCTGATGGATCTGTGTGGGCCGAAGATCCGGGTCGGAGAATTTGTTCACGGAAAGATCCGCTTATCGGTCGGCCAGCAGGTGACCGTCAGCTGTCGCAATGTGGTCGGTGACGAGGGACTGATTCCCTCCCAGTATCGGCAGTTGCATAAAGACGTAAAAGCGGGCGAGCGGGTATTGCTGGATGATGGCAACCTTGAGTTATGCGTGCTTGACGTCGAGGACACCGAGGTGCGCTGCCGCGTGGTGCACGGCGGCGTACTCAAGGACCATAAGGGCATCAACCTGCCGGACTCCGTGGTGTCGACCCCGGCGTTTACCGAGAAGGACAAGCAGGATGCCCTGTTGGCGATGGAGCTGGGCGCGGACTTTGTGGCCCTGAGTTTTGTGCGCAACGCCGCCGACATCACGCGCCTGACGCGGTTCATGAATAAGCACGGTGAGGCCATCCCGGTGATCAGCAAGATTGAGCGCCCGGAGGCGGTGGTCAACATCGATGAAATCCTGGTCGCGTCCTACGGCATCATGGTGGCGCGCGGTGATCTGGGGATCGAGCTTCCCGCAGAACAGGTGCCGATGATTCAGCGCGATCTCATCAAGCGCGCGCGTCGCGCCTATGTACCGGTGATCGTCGCCACGCAGATGCTGGAATCCATGATCACCCATTCGCGACCGACCCGTGCCGAGATCGGCGATGTTGCCAGCGCGGTACATTCCAGCGCCGATGCGGTGATGCTATCGGCGGAGACGGCGAGCGGCGCCTATCCGGTGGAGGCCGTGCAGACCATGGTCAAGGTGGCGCGCGAGATCGAACGCCACCAGTGGCAGGATGGGCATTACGGCAGCCCGGTGTTTTCCGATCGGCGCAAGTCCGATTTTACCAATCGCGAGGCGGTCGCCCATGCGGCACTGGAGCTGGTGCGCGATCTCAGGTTAGAGGCTCTGATCGTGCCGACCCGCTCCGGCACCACCGCCCATGTGCTGGCGGCGCATCGCACCATGGCGCCGATGGTGGGCGTGTGTTCGCTGGAAACCGTCTGCCGCCGCCTGTCACTGCACTGGGGGGTGATTCCGGTATTCCTGGAAACGCCGGAACATCAGGACTGGCGTGACACCTGCCGCCGCATCGAGTCGCAATGCGAACTCGCCAAACCCGGCCACACCGTGCTGATCGTCTCCGGCTTTAACGACGACCCCGCACTCAACGAACCCGTCCTCAAAATGATGAGTCTGTGATTGGTAGCTGAGTGCGTAGGCCAATAATCGAAGGGCATTGCGCCGCATGAAAGAATCCCCCAAGCCGGATCGTATTGATGGTTTTGAAAATTCACTGTAACGGCGATTCATGGTGGTTGTCCCGTGAGGCATACGGCGCAATGCCCTTTGGTTATTGCGCCCTACCGAGTTGAGAACGTAGGGCGCAATAACCGCAGGGCATTGCGCCGCAGGAAAGAATCCCCCCAGGCCGCATCGTTTTGATGGTTCTGAGAATTCACCGTAACGGCCATGCATGGGTTGTCTGGTGAGGCATACGGCGCAATGCCCTACGGTTATTGCGCCCTACGAGTTAGAAGCCGCAGCAACTGTGGCCATAGGGTATCCAACAACTGCTGCTGTGCGGAGGCGTTGGGGTGCAGTCCATCGTTCTGCATGAGCTCGGGCCGGGTGGCGACGTCGGTGAGGAGGAAGGGGACCAGGGCGGTGTTATGGCGCTCCGCCAGGCCGACAAAGACCTGTGTGAATTCCTGGGTATAACGCGGGCCATAGTTGGGTGGCAGGCGCATGCCCAATAGCAGTACCTTTGCGTTGGCCTGCCGGCACTGTTCGATCATGCGGGCGAGGTTGTTCTCGATCAGGCCCAGTGGCAGGCCGCGCAGGCCGTCGTTGGCGCCGAGTTCAATGATGACGATTTCGGGCTGGTGGGTTTGCAGCGCCTGGGGTAGACGGCTCAGCCCCCCGCTGGTGGTTTCGCCGCTGATGCTGGCATTGACCACGCGGTGGGGGAGATGTTCTGCGGCCAAGCGTTGCTGCAACAGGCTGGCCCAGCCGCTGGCGACCGCCATCCCAAAGCCGGCGCTGAGACTGTCGCCCATAATCAGGATGGTGGGGGCCGCTGGCGGCTGCGGATCTGCCGCCACACAGGGTACACTGCACATCAGCGTGATGAACCCAATCACTGCCCATCTTGTCAACGCTGTAAGCGCCGTGCATCTTCCTTTTCCAAACATCATTACGAACAATAACCTGAATTCAACTGCGAGAAATAATCTGTCATGAGCGAGAGTGTGAATCAGCCGATACTGCATGTCGAGAAGCTGGGCAAATCCGTTGCCAGTCTGGATGGGAATGGAGAGCTGGTGATTCTGCATGACATCGAGCTGACGGTGCAGGCGGGCGAGTCGGTGGCCATTGTCGGGCCTTCCGGGTCGGGTAAGTCGACCCTGTTGGGGCTGCTGGCCGGACTGGATAGCCCGACCAGTGGCAGCATCTGGCTGTCGGGTCAGGATCTGGTGCCCATGAATGAGGATCAGCGCGCGGCCCTGCGCGGCGAGAAGATCGGTTTTATCTTTCAGTCCTTTCAGTTGTTGCCCACCTTCACCGCGCTGGAGAATGTGATGCTGCCGCTGGAGCTGTCGGAGCAGCGACCCTCATCCGCCGTGCTGCAACAGCAAGCCCAGGAGCTGCTGTCACGGGTCGGCCTGGCGCAGCGTCTGCACCATTATCCGAAGCAGTTATCCGGCGGCGAGCAGCAGCGGGTCGCCATTGCGCGCGCCTTTCTCTCGCAGCCGGCCCTGCTGCTGGCGGACGAACCCACCGGCAACCTGGATGCCCATACCGGTCAGCGGATTATCGATCTGATGTTTGAGCTGAACCGGGAGCAGGGCGCGACCCTGGTGCTGGTGACCCATGACCACCTGCTGGCCAAGCGCTGTGACCGTGTCCTGGAGCTGCAGGACGGCTGTTTCGTCGCGCCAACGCTGGCGGTCGAGAGGGCGACTGAGAGGGCGACCGAGAGCGCAGCCGAAAGGGCCGCCGGCTGATGGCGGGGGCGATGTCTCCCTTTTCGTTGCGGCTCTCGCTGCGCCTGCTGCGCCGCGACTGGCGCGCCGGTGAGCTGCGGGTGCTGCTGGCGGCCTTGCTGGTGGCGGTGGCCTGTGTCAGCTCCGTCGCCTTTTTTACCGATCGCATCGGCCAGGCGCTGGCGCAGCAGAGCGGCGAGCTGCTGGGTGGCGATCTGCGGGTGGCGGCCGACCACCCCCTCTCGGCGCGGATGCGGCAACTGGCGCGCGATAACAGGCTGGACATCGCCGAGACTCGCGCCTTTCGCAGCATGGTGCTGGTGAATGAGCAGTCCCGGCTGGTCGAGGTGAAGGCGGTCAGTACGGAATATCCGCTGCGCGGGAGCCTGAAGATTGCGCCGGCCCTGTTTGCCGCGGATCAGCCGACCCGGGAGGTGCCGTCGTCCGGTGAGGCCTGGGTGGGGCCGGAGCTGTTGCAGCAGCAGGGGCTGGGCGTCGGTGACACGGTGCAGGTCGGCAACCTCTCGCTACGCCTCGCTGCGGTGCTGAGTTATGAGCCGGATCGCAGCGGCAACCTGTTCAGCATCGCCCCCCGCCTGTTGATGAATCTCACCGACCTGCCGGCGACCGGTCTGGTGCAGGAGGGCAGCCATATCCGCCATGCCCTGCTGGTCGCCGGCGAACCGGCGGCGGTGCGGCATTTTCGCCAGCAGCTGACCCCGCAGTTGCAACGCGGCGAGCGGATTGAGGGCGCGGCCGATGCCCGTCCGGAGGTCCGTGCCGCCCTGACCCGGGCGCAACAGTTTCTGGGTCTGGCGGCCGTGGTGGCGGTGATGCTGGCCTGTGTCGCCATTGCGATGTCGGCGCGGCGCTTCGCCCAGCGCCATCGGGACACCTGCGCGATGCTGCGCTGTTTCGGCGCCAGCCAGAACCTGATCAACAGCCTGTTCCTGTTCCAGCTGTTGTGCCTCGGGCTGGTGGCGGCCACCGTCGGCGTGCTGTTTGCCTATCTCGCCCAGCAGGGACTGGTGGCCCTGCTGGGCGAGCTGATTCTTACCCGCCTACCGGCACCCTCGTGGACGCCGGTAGGGATCGGCTATCTGGTGGCCCTGGGTGGCCTGCTGGGCTTTGCCATGCCGCCGGTGCTGCAGTTGCGCGAGGTGTCGACGCTGCGGGTGTTGCAGGGGGATGGCGCCGAGTCCGCCGGCCCCGGGCGGTCCGGAAACCGGCCGTCGCCGGCGGTGCTGGCCTGTTATGTCTTCGGGCTCGTGGCCCTGGCCCTGCTGGTGCTGTATCAGGCCGGCGATCTGGCCCTGGGCCGGGTGTTATTGCTGGGCCTGCTGCTGGCCACCCTGGCCTTCTGGCTGCTGTCGGCGCTACTGCTGTGGGGACTTAAACGCCTGCTGCGCTACGGCACGTCCTTTTCCTCCGGCACCCGCTCCGCGTGGCAATTTGGCCTGCTGAATCTGACCCGGCGGAGCGCGGCCTCCATCGCGCAGGTGATGGCCTTTGGCGTGGGGCTGACGGTGTTGCTGCTGCTCACGGTGGTGCGCGGTGATCTGTTGCAGGGCTGGTCCAACAGCCTGCCGGAGGATGCGCCGAATCGTTTTGTGATCAATGTCCAGCCGGATCAGCGTGACGCCGTGCAGGCGTTTTTTGTCCGCCACGCGATGCCGGAGGTGGAGCTGTTCCCCATGGTGCGCGGCCGGCTGACGGCGATCAATGATGCGCCGATCACTATCGACGACTTCGGCGACGGGCGGGCGAGGAATCTGGCGGAGCGGGAGTTTAACCTGTCCTGGGCCGACAGATTGCAGGTCGATAACGCGGTGGTGGCCGGCCAGTGGTGGCCGGTCCGGGCCCCGGACGGCGGCTATCCCCCGGCGTTTTCGGTGGAGGACGGGATTGCCAAAACCCTGGGCATAAAACTGGGGGACCGACTCAGCTATAACATTGCCGGCAATGTCTTCAGTGCGCCGGTCACCAGCCTGCGCAGCGTGCGGTGGGACAGCTTCCATGCCAACTTCTTTGTGTTAGCGCCCCCCGGCGTGCTGGACGATTATCCGGCCAGCTATATCACCAGCTTTTATCTGCCGCCTGACCGGGCCGGGGTGCTGGATGGCCTGGTGCGCCAGTTTCCGAACCTGACGGTGATCGATGTCGCGGCCATCATGGACCAGGTGCGATCGATCATTACCCGCGTATCGTTGGCGGTGGAATATGTGTTTCTGTTCACCCTGGCGGCGGGTCTGATGGTGATGATTGCGGCGATCCAGTCGACCCTGGATGTGCGCCTGCACGAGAATGCCGTGCTGCGTGCGCTGGGCGCCCGGCGGCGGCGTCTGTGGCAAAGCCTGGCCAGTGAGTTTTTTACCCTGGGCGCGCTGTCCGGTGGGCTGGCGGCCCTGTTTGCCAGTGTGCTGAGTAATGTCATCGCCACACAGGTGCTGGACCTGGACTACGCGATCAACCCCTGGCTATGGGTGACGGGATTACTGCTGGGTGGCATGGGAGTCGGACTGGCGGGGCTCATCGGCACCCGGCAGGTGGTGAATAGTCCGCCGCTGAAGGTGTTGCAGAAGGCCTAACCGTAACTTGTGCCTACGGGTGGCTATCTGTCTGGCAGCTGCTGGTCGATGGTCTGCTGGCGGCTGTTCACCAGCCCCTGTACATTTTTGGCATCCTCGATGAGCTGTTTAACCCTCTCCGGATCGGTGATAGGTAGCAGCGGGGAGGCGGTGGTCGGAATATCGCTGACACTTTTCTCGGTGACCACCGCTGCAGGCTCCACCGGCGGCGGTGGTGCCTGCGTGATGTTGACGTCACTGCGATAGGTTTCCACGCTGCCCTTGATGCCCGTCGGCGGCGGCTGGTTGCTGAAGTGCCACTCACCGGCGGCATCCTGCCACTTATACACGCGGGTGGTATTTTTGTCGGTGTTATCGCCGCTGGCCAGCGGGTCGGTTGCGATCCCCTCCAGCACACTCGAGGTCCCACTGAACCACGAACGCACATTCGCCAGCCCCTTGATAATGGGGTTGAGCGACTGCTCGGCGGCCGGGTTGAGCGTGGTCAGCGCGGCGGCGCCGACCAGTACGATCAGAACAATAATCATCAGGCGGATCATCATGTGCGTGTCGTACCTCTGATAGTACCTTAACTAGTGCCCCGGCAAATTTTCCCATAAGGACCCTGGTTCCAGGGCGCCGCAGGCAATATGTCCGAGGCCGGGAGCATTGCGAGCGCCCGGGCTAAAACGTCGAGCCGTCCCAGCCCCACATCTGCGGTGCTGCGTCGGCGAATTCGATGTAGATGCGGTTTTTTTCGATTCCCAGTTGCTGCGCCAGCAGGCTGCACAACTGGTTGGATAAATCCCCGGTGGCCGAGGCGGGCAGGCCGATGCTCTTGAGCTCCAGATAGGCGAGCGGACTGGTGGTGCCGGCAAACAGCATGTTCTGACCCGCCTCGATGGCCACCATGACGTAATTCTCGGGTTTGCCCAGCTGGGTGGCGACCAGGGCGGAGGCCTTTTCCATCAGCGCCTGCTGATCGGCACTGTCCACGGGCAGGTTGGTCTGGATTTTCAGATAAGGCATGCGAGACCTCGTTGCAGTCGTTGCGGTAAGGAAGGGAAGGCTAGGTTTGCGTCTCGTGGCTGGGGACGTCCTCTTCGGTCACAACCAGATCGTTGTTGTCCGCCCAGCTCATGATGTAGCTGTACATCTCCGGGAAAAGGTCCTTCATTTTGGGGTCGATGGCAATGCACCGGATGCCGTCGGCAATGAACGGTTGCAGCATGGGGGAATAGCGGATGCGGTGGTCCCGTCCAAAGGTTGCGAGAGCCCCGCTCATGCGTTCTGCCCAGTCGCTCGGCCGAAATGTTCTGCCCGACCGGGTTTTGCCTTCGATGATAATCTTTTTCACTTTATTATTATTACTATTCGGTCCATGAGGTTGGCGAGACACGGGCTGATCCCGGTCATGGAGACACCTGAATACCTGAATGCGTGATGAATGGCCGACATTATAACGTACCCACAGGGGAAACAGGCCAGCAATTGCGTGAAATCCGAAAAATATCCGCGATGCTGTGTGATCAGTGCGTAGGGCGGGTGTTGAGTGCTAAGTGCTGGGTGCTGGGTGGGAGGCCAGCACCCAGGCCGATGGGTCGGCTTGGTCAAATTGTTGAGCTTGAATCGCCGAGGCGGCTCGGCTCCTACAGTGCATGCGGCGCAATGCCCTTCGGTTATTGCGCCCTACTGCGGCCGTCGATTTTTTCACAGGCTCTGAGTGATCAGCACCTGCCTCTGATGACGGGGGCCGGCTGTGGCTAGGCGCCATTCGACGATGCACCCACAAAATGGGCGGCAAATGGCGGAAAACCCCCGAATCCCTTGACCTGACTGGCGGTTCCCAGTAATTTAGCCAGTCCTTCGTGAGAGGAGAAAAACCGCCCGTTTTACGGGCGTTTTTTTCTCGGCGTAAACGTAAAGTGGCCTGTGGATCGGTCGGTGGTATTCAGGCGGGGTTCACCGGTGGGCTGAGAAACTGTGCGAAACTGGAAGTAGAACCTTGGAACTTAGGCAAGAGAGAATCTCGACGTGAAATTGACTGGCGCAGAAATATTGACCCACTTCCTCGCAGACGAGGGTGTCGAATACCTGTTCGGCTATCCTGGTGGCGCGGTGTTGCATATTTATGATGCCCTTGATCGGCAGGATCGCGTCAAGCATATCCTGGTACGCCACGAGCAGGCCGCGACCCACGCCGCCGATGGTTACGCGCGTTCCACCGGCAGGCCCGGCGTGGTGCTGGTCACCTCGGGCCCCGGTGCCACCAATGCGGTGACCGGTATTGCCACCGCCTATATGGACTCCATTCCCATGGTGGTGATTACCGGCCAGGTACCCACCCACATGATTGGCAATGATGCCTTCCAGGAGGTGGATTCCGTGGGCATCACGCGCCCCTGTGTGAAACACAACTTCCTGGTCAAGGATGTGAATGATCTGGCGCTGACCCTGAAGAAGGCCTTTTATGTGGCCACTACCGGTCGTCCCGGCCCGGTGGTGGTGGATATCCCCAAGGATGTGACCGCCAATACGGCCAACTATGAGTATCCGCAAGAGATCCACATGCGGTCCTACAATCCGGTGGTGAAGGGACACAGCGGCCAGATCAAAAAGGCCGTGAAGCTGATGGCGACCGCTAAACGCCCCATGATCTACGCGGGCGGTGGGGTGATTATCGACAACTCCAGCAAGGAACTCACCCAGTTGGCGCATAAGCTGAATGTGCCGGTCACCAACACCTCCATGGGCCTGGGCGGTTTTCCGGCCTCGGATAAACAGTTCGTGGGCATGCTGGGCATGCACGGCACCTACGAGGCCAACATGGCCATCTCCAACTGCGACCTGATCATTGCCATCGGTGCGCGTTTCGATGACCGCGTTACCGGTAATATCGAGAAATTTGCGCCGCACGCGAAGATCATCCATGTGGACATTGATCCGGCCTCCATTTCCAAGAATGTGAAAGTGGATGTGCCGATCGTGGGCAGTGTGGGGAGCGTGATCAGGGCACTGTTGAAGGAGATGACGGCCAGCGAATACAAGCCGAATGCCGCCGCACTGAAAGACTGGTGGCGGCAGGTTGACGACTGGCGCGCCGTGGAGTGCCTCAAATACAAAACCGATGGCGCCAAGATTAAACCCCAGCACGCGCTGGAGCTGATGTTTGAAATCACCAAGGGTGATGCCTATGTCACCTCCGACGTGGGCCAGCATCAAATGTGGGCGGCGCAGTATTATCGCTTTGACAAGCCACGCCGCTGGATCAATTCCGGCGGTCTCGGCACCATGGGTTTTGGCTTGCCGGCAGCGATGGGCGTGCAACTCGCCTTCCCCAAGGCGCAGGTCGCCTGTGTCACGGGCGAGGGCAGTATCCAGATGAATATCCAGGAGCTGTCGACCTGCATGCAGTACAATCTGCCCATCAAGATCATCTGTCTGAATAACGGTTATCTGGGCATGGTGCGTCAGTGGCAGGAGTTTTTTTACGAGGAGCGCTATTCGCATTCCTACATGGATTCATTGCCGGATTTTGTCAAACTCGCTGAGGCTTACGGCCATGTGGGGATGCGCGTGACGGATCCGAAAGATGTGGAAAAGACCCTGAAAGAGGCCTTTAAGATGAAGGATCGACTGGTATTTGTTGATATCCTTACCGATCCAAAAGAAAATGTTTACCCCATGGTGCCTGCGGGTGCCGGGCTGGACGAGATGATTCTTATCTAATTGGACGGCATTCACGGCGGCCTGCATACAATAGCCTCGAACAAAAACTAAAGCAGAAATACAAAAAATGCGTCACATAATTTCAATACTGATGGAAAACGAGGCCGGTGCCCTGTCGCGGGTGGCCGGCCTGTTCTCTGCGCGTGGCTACAATATCGAATCGCTGACCGTTGCGCCGACCGAGGACGTCACCCTGTCGCGAATGACGGTGGTAACGAGGGGGTCTGATGAGATTGTGGAGCAGATCACCAAGCAGCTGAACAAGCTGGTGGATGTGGTGAAGCTGGTGGATCTCACCGAAGGCCCCCACATCGAACGCGAAATGATGATGATCAAGGTAAAGACCGTGAACAATGATGCGCGGGAAGAAGTGAAACGTCTGGCGGAAATTTTTCGCGGCCACATTATTGATGTTACGGCCACCAGTTACACCATCGAATTGACGGGCACCGGCGACAAGCTGGACGCCTTTATCGCCGCGTTTGAAAAAACGCCAATCCTGGAAACCGTGCGCTCGGGTGTTTCCGGTATTTCGCGCGGCACCAAGAGTTTGCATATTTAATCACGGATTTGAATCAGCCATTAAACGGCCGCGTGAATGAGTTTGCGTGGCTGACGAATACACAGGGTTAATCGTAGGAGCTAAGGGTAAAAAATGAATATTTATTACGACAAAGATTGTGATCTTTCCATCATCAAGGGCAAAAAGGTGTCTATTATTGGTTATGGTTCACAGGGCCATGCCCATGCCAATAACCTGAAAGATTCCGGTGTCGATGTCACCGTGGGTCTGCGCCCCGGTTCGTCATCCGCTGCCAAGGCCGAGGCTGCCGGCCTGCCGGTGAAAAATGTTCCTGAAGCGGTCGCCAGTGCCGATGTGGTAATGATTCTGACGCCGGATGAATTCCAGTCACAATTGTACCGTGATGAGATTGAGCCTAACCTGAAAAAGGGCGCCACCCTGGCCTTCGCGCACGGTTTCGCTATCCATTACAACCAGGTGGTGCCGCGCGCCGATCTGGATGTCATCATGATCGCCCCCAAGGCGCCGGGACATACCGTGCGTAACGAGTTCAAGAAAGGCGGTGGCATTCCTGACCTGATTGCGATTTATCAGGACGCCTCAGGCAAAGCCAAGGAGCTTGCCCTGTCTTATGCCTCCGGTGTGGGCGGTGGTCGTACCGGCATCATTGAAACGACCTTCAAGGACGAAACCGAAACCGACCTGTTCGGTGAGCAGGCCGTGTTGTGTGGTGGTGCTGTGGAGCTGGTGAAGGCCGGTTTTGAAACCCTGACCGAGGCGGGTTATGCGCCGGAGATGGCCTATTTTGAATGCCTGCACGAACTCAAGCTGATCGTTGACCTGATGTACGAAGGCGGCATCGCCAACATGAACTATTCGATCTCCAATAATGCGGAGTACGGTGAGTATGTTACGGGCGACAAGGTGATCAACGAGGAAAGCCGCAAGGCCATGCGTGAAGCGTTGCGTAACATCCAGAATGGTGAATACGCCAAACGCTTTATCCTTGAGGGGCAGACCAATTATCCCGAAATGACGGCGCGTCGCCGCCTCAATGCTGCGCACCCCATCGAGCAAACGGGTGCCAAGCTCCGCGAGATGATGCCCTGGATCACCGCTAACGCGTTGGTCGACAAGAGCAAAAACTAAACTCACCAAAAACCGCCAGGGGCAAAGTATTCAACTTTGCCCCTTTTTTGTTTCTAGCAGTCTGTCGAGAACCGGACTTAAATGCTGGCCTACTGATGACACTTACCTATCGCTACCCATTAATTGCCCGTGAGGGCTGGACCTGGATTGCCGTGGCGGTAGTCTCTGCGCTCATCGTGTATCTGTTGTATGGGCCTGTCTCGGCGCCGCTGTGGCTGTTGGTTCTGGTGCTGTTGTTTTTGTTTCGTGACCCTGCGCGCAAGGTGCCCGCCGTACCCCTGGGTATCTTGAGCCCCGTGGATGGCAAGGTGGTCGCCATTGATACGGTAGACGATGCCTATCTGGATCGTCAGGCCCTGCGCATCAGGATCAGGATGGGTATCACCAGCGTGTACTCCGCCCATAGCCCGCTGGAGGGCAAGGTGCTGCAACAGTGGCTGGGCTCGCCGGGCAGGGCCGCCGCCGACGCGAAAGACGCTGCCGGGACGGCTGACGGGAAATCCATCCGCTATGCGCAGTGGATTCAGAGTGACGAGCAGGATGACGTGGTGATGGTTATCGAAACCAGTCCCCGCTCACCCCGGCCGCGATGCTATGCGCAGAGCGGTGAGCGCATCGGCCAGGGACAGCGTTGCGGATTCATCCGCTTTGGTTCGCAGGTGGATGTGCTGATTCCGCTTGAATCCCGCGTTGCGGTGGCGGTTGGTGATGCGGTCCTGGCCGGCTCTGACATTATCGCTACCCTGGTGCATGCCAGGCACACTGCGCAAACTCCGATGCAGACGGCTACTATGTAGGGGATGGCGACGCCATTGCAGACGGTGTAAGGGTGTTAGGGTGTAAAGAGCAGCGGACTGCGCATGCGCGATGCGCACATTATTTCAACACGCATTACCACGGTGACGATACGGTAACTATGACTGACAAGCACGACGACAAACCGAACGATAAGCCGGGCGACAGCTCGGCTACCGCCGCCGACACGGAAGAGACACTGGTGACCGGGGAAAGGCGCCGTCCCCACCGGGGCATTTACCTGTTGCCCAACCTGTTCACCACCGGCTGTCTGTTTGCCGGATTCTATGCCATTGTCGCCGCCATGAATGGGCGTTTTGAGTCGGCGGCGGTGGCGATATTCATCGCCATGGTGCTCGATGGCCTGGACGGGCGGGTGGCGCGCATGACCAATACCCAGAGCGCTTTTGGTGCCGAGTACGACAGCCTTGCCGACATGGTCTCCTTCGGCCTGGCGCCGGCGCTGGTGGTCTACACCTGGGCCTTGTCTGACATCGGCAAACTGGGCTGGCTGGCGGCGTTCATCTACACGGCGGGCACGGCATTACGTCTGGCCCGCTTCAATACCCAGGTGGGACGTGCCGACAAGCGTTATTTTCAGGGCCTGGCGAGTCCCGCCGCGGCCGCGGTGGTCGCCGGCATGGTGTGGGTGGGGCAGGGCTATTTCAACGAAGGCAGCAGGGTGGTCTATCTGGCCCTGGTGGTGACGGTCTTTTGCGGCCTACTGATGGTGAGCAATGTCCGCTATCGCAGCTTCAAGGATCTCGACCTCAAGGGCAAGGTGCCCTTTGTGGCCCTGCTGGTGGTGGTGCTGGTGTTCGTGCTGATTTCGCTGGACCCGCCGCAGGTGCTGTTTGCCGGCTTTGCCGTGTACGCGCTCTCTGGTCCGGTCGTGACCCTGATGTCACTGCGCCGCCGCCGGGCGGAGCGTCGTGCGAGCAGCAGTGGCGGACAAGCGGAAGACTAGTCGGCCAGGGCGCTTGAGATTTCTGCCAAGCGTCCCTATAGTAAGCAACAGGACTACACACTGAAATGAATATCACCGCACACATGACACGATACAATGCCCTCCCCGGGCAGGCGTCTGTGTGCACGGTCGGCCAGGCGGCTTCTGTTGACCTGTATTCCGGCCTCGCTCTTCTGCGACTGCTGCCTTAGGGCAGACAAATACCCCCACATACTTATATAAATGATTTTTGTGCTGTGCGAACGCGCAGGGCACAACGGTGAATGTGACATGCAATCATCGGCAGTGAATGACTGAAAATTACCAGCGCCACTGTTAAGATGGTTCCATACCTACGGAGCAAGACATGAGCGAACAATTAATCATCTTTGATACCACCTTGCGTGATGGCGAGCAGAGCCCGGGCGCCTCCATGACCCGCGACGAGAAGGTGCGTATCGCCAGGGCCCTGGAGCGCATGCACGTGGATGTGATCGAAGCCGGCTTTCCCATTGCCAGCCAGGGCGATTTCGAGTCGGTGCAGGCGGTGGCCAATGTCATCAAGGACAGTACCGTCTGCGGTCTGGCCCGTGCGCTGGACAAGGACATCGACCGTGCCGGTGAGGCCCTCAAAGGTGCCAATTCGGGACGCATCCATACCTTCATCGCCACCTCGCCGATCCATATGAAAATGAAATTGCGCATGGAGCCGGATGCCGTGGTGGAGCAGGCCGTGCGGGCCGTGAAGCGGGCCCGGCAGTTCACCGATAATGTGGAGTTTTCGCCGGAGGATGCCGGGCGTTCCGAGCTGGATTTTTTGTGTCGCGTATTGGAGGCGGTGATCAATGCCGGTGCCACCACGGTCAATATTCCCGACACGGTGGGTTACAACCTGCCGCATCAGTTTGGTGACCTCATCGGCAACCTGATCGAGCGCGTGCCTAACGCGGACAAGGCGGTGTTTTCAGTACACTGTCACAATGACCTCGGCCTGGCCGTGGCCAATTCGCTGGCCGCGGTTGCGCGCGGTGCGCGTCAGGTGGAGTGCACCATTAATGGTTTGGGTGAACGGGCCGGTAATGCCGCGCTCGAAGAGGTGGTGATGGCCGTGAGTACGCGCCGGGATGTGTTTGCCTGCAATGTCGACCACATCGATCGAAGCCAGATCGTTCCCTGCTCGCGGCTGGTATCGAGCATCACCGGCTTTACCGTACAGCCTAATAAGGCCATTGTCGGCGCCAACGCCTTTGCCCACGAATCCGGCATTCATCAGGATGGCGTGCTCAAGAGTCGCGAGACCTACGAAATCATGCGCGCCGAAGATGTGGGCTGGTCCGCCAATCGCATGGTGTTGGGCAAGCACTCGGGGCGTAATGCCTTTCGCACGAGGTTGCAGGAACTGGGCGTCAGCTTTGCGGGTGAAGAAGAGCTGAATGATGCCTTTGTGCGCTTCAAGGAACTCGCCGATAAAAAGCACGAGATCTTCGATGACGATTTACAGGCCCTGGTCACCGAGGCCAATCTCGAGGCCGAAAACGAACGGGTGAAGCTGGTGGCGCTCAAGGTCTGTTCCGAAACCGGTGAAACGCCCGCTGCCTCCGTGACGCTGAAGATTGATGGCATGGAAAAAAATGCCATGGCTTCCGGCAGCGGCCCGATCGATGCGGCGTTCAAGGCCATTGAGTCGATGGTCAGCAGTGGTACCGAGTTGCAGTTATATTCGGTGAACAATATCACCAGTGGTACCGATTCCCAGGGTGAGGTAACCGTGCGGCTGCAAAAGGACGGGCGCATTGTCAATGGACAGGGCGCCGATATTGACATCGTTATCGCCTCGGCCAAGGCCTACATCAATGCCCTGAATCGTGTCCTGGTGCCGATGGATCGGCAACACCCCCAGGTATAACGAAGCTATTGGGTGAGTTGAGGGCCATCACGTGACGACACGGCAACAACAGTCCGCCTACTTGCAGGCCATGGGTATCCAGGCCTGGGAGCGCCGTGTCGCCCCGCAGAATGAGGTGCAGGGCGATGAACGGGGCGTGGCGATGCTGGCGGACCAGGGACTGCCTTCCGCAGTACCGCCAGCCGTTGTGTCTGAGGCGGTCGTCCCTGTCTCGGCTGTGGCATTGCCGGAGCGTGTGTCGCCCTCGGTCGGGGGTGCTGGCGAAGAGGAACCGCCACCGCCCACCGATGATTACTGTCCCAGCCTGGAAATGTGCGAGGCAGAGGGGCAGCCGCTGGCAGCGCCGGCCCCGCTGCCCGATGTCCGCAGTCTGGACTGGCCGGCCTTACAGGCGGCGGTGGCCGGCTGCACAGCCTGCGAACTGCACCGCTCACGCACGCAAACGGTGTTTGGGGCGGGTAACCGCATGGCAGAGTGGATGGTGATCGGCGAGGCGCCGAAGGCGGACGAAGAGCAGCAGGGCGAGCCCTTTGTGGGGGATGCCGGTCAGTTGCTCAATAATATGTTGCGCGCCCTCGGCCTTGGCCGGGAGCAGGTGTTTATCAGCAACATCCTCAAATGTCGGCCACCGGAGGATCGTGTCCCCCGGCCGGCGGAGATGTCGCAATGCGAGACCTATCTGCAGCGGCAGATTGCGCTGGTGGCGCCCAGGGTCATCCTCGCCATGGGGACGGTGGCGGCACACCATCTGTTAAAGGTCGACACCGCCGTGACAAAATTGCGCGGCCAGCTGCACCATTACGGCGAAATCCCGCTGGTGGTGACCTACCATCCGGCCTACCTGTTGCACAAACCCAGTGAGAAGGCCAACAGCTGGGCGGACCTGCGCTTCGCGGCCGCGGTGGTGGCCGGGAGCGTTCTCCCGGGCGATGGCGGGGGGCGCCTGTGAGTGCGATGGTGCAGACCCCGGGCCTGGAGGTGCGCCCCATGGTCGTGGGGGATCTTGATCAGCTGATGCGCATTGAGCTGGCGATGTATCCCTTCCCGTGGACGCGGCGCATCTTTGAGGACTGCCTGCGCGTGGGCTACCGCTGCCATGTCGGCGAGCTGGAAGGGGTGATGGCCGGTTACGGGGTGATGTCCACCGGTGCCGGTGAGGCCCATGTGCTGAACCTGTGTGTTGCCAGGGCGTTTCAGCGACGCGGGGTGGGGCGTGAAATTTTGAGCCTGCTGCTGGACGAGGCGGATGCGCTGGAAGTGCGCGATGTCTTCCTGGAGGTGCGGCCCTCCAATACCGGCGCCATTGCTCTGTATGAACAGATGGGCTTTAACCAGGTGGGACTGCGCAAGGATTATTATCCCCTGACGCACGGGCGCGAAGATGCCTTTATCTATGCGGCCAGCCTGCGCTTGTAGCTGAGCCCAGTTTGCATAGGGACTGTCCTTTGGACTGTCCCCCTCGGGGGTTCTCGGGGTTATTTCGTCTTTGGGGACAGTCCAAAGGACAGTCCCCGTGTAAAATACGCACCCATGTCTAATATGCTCCCCCCCGCCATCTTCCTCATGGGCCCCACCGCCACCGGCAAAACCGAGCTGGCCATCGAGCTGTGTCAGCGACGACCCTGCGACATCATCAGCGTGGATTCGGTGATGGTCTATCGTGGTATGGATATCGGTTCCGCCAAGCCCGATGCGGCCACCCTGGCCGCCGCTCCGCATCGTCTCATCGACATCTGTGACCCCGCCGAGCCCTTTTCGGCCGCGCAGTTTCGACAGCGCGCCATCGAGGAGATCAAGGCAATCCTCGCCCGTGGGCGTATCCCCTTATTGGTGGGCGGAACCATGTTGTATTTTCATGCGCTGGAGCGGGGGCTGTCGGCGCTGCCGTCATCGGATCCCGCCATGCGCGCCCGGCTGGAGGCCGAGCTGAACGAATTCGGCCTCGCTCATCTACATGCCCGCCTGGCTGAGGTCGATCCCGAGGCGGCGGCACGCATCCACGCCAACGATCCGCAGCGCACCCTGCGCGCGCTTGAGGTGTTTGGCCTGACAGGCGCCTCCATGAGCAGCCTGCTGCGGCAGGAGATCAACAATGATCTGCCCTGCCGTCCCGTGAAAATTGTGCTCACGCCGATCGATCGCGCCGCCCTGCATCAGCGGATCGCCCAGCGGTTTCAGGCTATGCTGGAACAGGGACTGGTGGAGGAGGTGGAGGCACTGTACCGGCGGGGCGATCTGCATGTCGATCTGCCGTCGATGCGGGCGGTGGGCTACCGACAGGTGTGGGAGTATCTCGCGGGCCATTGTGATTACGATACCCTGCGAGAAAGGGGGGTTATCGCCACCCGCCAGCTGGCCAAGCGCCAGCTCACCTGGTTAAAGCATCAGCCGGAAGCGGCGGCATTCCGTCTCGGTTTTGAGGAGAAAAGGGGGCAAATTCTGGCCCAGGTCTTGAAATATCTTGCGGCTAGTGCCATATGAGTAGGTCAGGGATGAAAAACTGCCACAGTGGCAGATCTTCCGTGACGGTGTAAAAGCCTGTTAATTAACTGTTTTGCTTGGGCTTTCATGGCTGAGTGCTTGGGTTTTACTGCGTTGTCCGAGGGGGCTGGTGTATCGCTAAGATGACCGGCTTCCAATAAAATCAATAAGGATACATAAAAGGAGAATCACCATGTCAAAAGGGCAATCGTTACAAGACCCTTTCCTGAACGCGCTACGCAAGGAGCGTGTTCCCGTTTCAATATTTCTGGTCAATGGTATTAAGTTACAGGGACAAATTGATTCCTTTGACCAATTTGTGGTTCTGCTGAAAAACAGCGTCAATCAAATGGTTTACAAACACGCGATTTCTACGGTGGTGCCCGCACGTAACGTGAAGTTGCCGATCTCTATCGAAGGCGGTCAAGATTCGCACAATACCTGAAGTTCGAGTTGCTGCTGCCCCTGGCAGCTTGAGCTTGATTCTCATGTCTGGAACCGGGAGTAACGTGTTTGTTTGAGCGTCCCGGTACCCTGGATGATGCATCCGGACAGCGTGCCCCCGGCAGTGAACGTGCGGTGCTGGTGCACGTGGATTTTTCTTCTCGGCTAAGATCTCCTGCGCGAGCGACGGCCTCCAAGGTGGATGCCGATACCCTCGCCGAATTTCGCGAGCTGGCGATCTCTGCGGGCGCAGAACCTGTGGCCGTGGTCACTGCCGGGCGGCGTGTTCCCGATGCGAAATATCTGATGGGCAGCGGCAAGGCGGAGGAGGTGCGCGAGATTATCGAGCGCGAACAGGCCGAACTCGTGCTGGTGGATTACGCCCTGGCGCCCTCCCAGGAACGTAATCTGGAGCGTCTGCTCAAGTGTCGGGTGCTGGATCGTACCGGCCTGATCCTGGATATCTTCGCCCAGCGCGCCAGCTCCCATGAAGGGCGGTTGCAGGTGGAGCTGGCGCAGCTCAAACACCTGTCGACACGGCTGGTCCGGGGCTGGACCCATCTGGAGCGGCAAAAAGGCGGTATCGGCCTGCGGGGTCCGGGTGAAACCCAGCTGGAAACCGACCGGCGCCTGCTGGCGCTACGCATCAAACAGCTCAATAAACGCCTGGAGAAGGTGCAGAATCAGCGCGACCAGAGCCGCCGTGCGCGGCGCAAGGCGGAGGTGCCGACGGTGTCGCTGGTGGGCTACACCAATGCCGGCAAGTCCACGCTGTTCAATCGACTGACGGAATCGCAGGTGTACGCGGCCGACCAGCTGTTTGCGACCCTGGATCCCACCCTGCGACGACTGGAACTACCCGATACGGGTGCGGTTATTCTCGCCGATACCGTCGGTTTTATCCGTCACCTGCCCCATGACCTGGTGGCGGCCTTTCGTTCCACCCTGGAGGAGACCTGTCAGGCCGATCTGCTATTGCATGTGATCGACGCCGGCAATGAAAACTATCCAGAGCAGATCCAGCAGGTGAATGCCGTGCTGGAGGAGATTGGCGCGGACAAGGTGCCACAGATTGAGGTGTTTAATAAAATCGATCTGCTGCCGGATTATCAGCCCCGGCTGGAACGCGGCGAGGACGGCCAGGTGCGTCGCATCTGGTGTTCGGCGCAGACCGGCGCGGGCATGGAGCTGCTGCAATCAGTGCTGGATCAACGGTTTAGTGCCGAGCAGTTGCACCAATGGATCCGCGTGCCGGCCGCCAATGGTCGCCTGCGGGCCAGGCTGTTCACCCTTGGCAAGGTGCTGAATGAGCGGGCGGAGGAGAATGGCGATCTGCTGCTGGAGGTCGAATTGCCGCGCCGTGATTTCGAGCAGCTGCAAAAAACAGAAGGTGTCGCCATCCTGGTCGATGCACAGGCCCAGGAGACCGGCGCTGATCCGGTGCTGGCGGATTAACGGTTGCAGCTGGGTACCGAAACCCCCTAAAATCCCCTTCCTGTGCCGACGAAAATCGGATAATCAACCAATTTATATTGATCAACGTGCTGTGCTATTAACAAGGCACGTGACAAGGCATGTGACAGGGCGCGCAACCACGATGCGCGGCAGTGATCACTTAAGTGATCGCCTGCCAGACAATAATTTTTTCGAAAAATACTTTTCAAAAAAAACAGTTTTCACAAACGGAGTGTAATGATGGCCTGGAATGAACCCGGTGGTTCAGGGAATAAAGATCCCTGGGGTGGACGTAAAAATGATCAGCAAAGTCCTCCCGATCTCGACGAAGTGGTGAAAAAGCTTCAGGAAAAATTTGGCGCCCTGTTTGGCGGCGGTGGCGCGCGTAGCGGTGGCACGGGTACCGGGTCCGGCAAGGCCGGCTCGATCGGCGTCGGCCTGATCGTCGCCGTGGCGCTGGTGGTGTGGGTCATCTCCGGGGTTTACATTGTTGAGGAAGGCACCCGGGGCGTGGTGACGCAGTTTGGTAAGTATCATCAGACCACCCAGCCGGGGCCGCACTGGTTTCCGCGCGGCATCCAGCGCGTAGAAACGGTGGACATCGAAAATATCCGCAGCCTGACCATCGGCTTTCGGTCCGGTGACAGTAGTCGACAGAACGCGAGCAGCGTGGGGAGTGAATCCCTGATGCTGACGCAGGACGAGAACATCGTCGATATCAAACTGGCCGTGCAATACAAGGTAAGAAGCGCCAGTGATTTTCTATTCAATGTGAAAGATCCGGAAACGACCCTACGTCAGCTGACCGAAAGCGTGATACGCGAGACGATTGGCAAGAGCAACATGGATTTTATCTTGAAGGAAGGCCGGGCCGAGATAACGGCGCAGACCCAGCAAGAGGTGCAGGCCCTGCTGGATCGGTATATGGCGGGTTTACAGGTCACCTCGGTTAACCTGCAGGACGCACAGCCTCCCGAGCAGGTCCAGGCGGCCTTTGCCGATGCAGTCAGGGCACAGGGTGATCAGCAGCGTGTCATCAATGAGGCGGAGGCCTATGCCAATGACATTATCCCCCGCGCACGTGGTACGGCGGCACGCCAGATAGCCGAAGCCAATGCCTATAAGGAACAGGTGATTGCAGAGGCCACTGGTGAGGCATCGCGCTTCACGCAGGTTCTGGCCGAATATACCAAGGCGCCAAAGGTGACGCGCAAGCGCCTGTATCTTGAGGCCGTGGAATCGGTGATGAGCAACAGCAGCAAGGTCATGGTGGATGTCAAAGGCGGCGGTAATCTCTTGTATCTGCCACTGGACAAAATGATGGCTGGCGGCGCCGGCGATGCATCCAAGGCGCGCCAGATTGTGGAAGGTGAGACCTCAACCCTGGAACCGAGTGAAGAACAACGACTGCGCGACAGTGTTCGCAGTAGAGGAGTACGCTAATGGGACAGGCTAAAGGGTTGATCGGTATTCTGTTGGCGGTGGCGGTGGTTATCGCCTCGTTTTCAATCTTCATTGTCGATGAACGGGAGAAGGCGATCCTGTTCCGTCTGGGTGAAATTGTACGCACAGATTTTGACGCAGGCCTCTATTGGAAAACGCCGTTCGTGAATAATGTGCGTAAATTTGATTCGCGCATCCAGACACTGGACGCAGAGGCGGAACGTTACCTTACCGGTGAGAAGAAAAATCTCATCGTGGATTCGTTTGTGAAGTGGCGCATCAAGGATGTGGCCAATTACTACACGGCGACGGGTGGTGATATGGCGCAGGCCAATCTGCGTCTGTCACAGATCATTAAGGACGGTCTGCGCGGCGAATTTGCCAAACGCACTATCAATGATGCGGTATCGGGTGAACGGCTGCTGATCATGCAGCTGATTACCGAACATGCCAACAAACAGGCGGAAGCCTTTGGTATTGATATCATTGACGTACGCATCAAGCGCATCGACTTTCCGGCGGAGATCAGTGAATCCGTGTTCCGTCGCATGCGCGCTGAACGTGAGCGTGTCGCCAAGGATCTTCGTTCGCGCGGTGCGGAATCGGCGGAGAAGATTCGGGCCGAGGCGGATCGTCAGCGCACCGTGCTGATTGCCGATGCGTTTCGTGACGCCGAAATACTGCGTGGTGAGGGCGATGCCGCTACCACGCAGATCTATGCCAAGGCCTACGGTCAGGATTACGAGTTCTATTCCCTGTATCGCAGCCTGAATGCCTATAAGACGACCTTCTCCAGCAAGAATGATGTGCTGGTGATTGAGCCGAATTCGGAGTTCTTCAAATATTTTAAGTAAGTATTTATATATCCTGAATCCGCGGTTAAGCCACGGATTCAGGTATATGTTTAAAGAACCTGAAATGAATCGGCCGAAGCTGTCGGCGTGACCGCTGCGACCATGCAATGAGTTATGAATGAATGTGGGATGATCTGCTGCGCGCACTCGCGCTGGTGTTGGTGATAGAGGGGCTGTTTCCCTTTATCAGTCCCACAGGGTTTCGCAAAAAGATACTGGCGTTGACCGAAATGAATGACCGGCAGATTCGTATTGCCAGTCTGGTCAGCATGGCGGGCGGCCTTGCGCTGTTGTATCTGGTCCGTATGTGACGATCGTTTGTGGCTCTCTTTCATAGTTACGCACCAGTTGCCTGAAAATGCCGCGTTTATAAAAAGAATTGATACGTAAAAAATAATGAATAACGAACGTTGGTTGTTACCCGAGGGTATTGAAGAATTGTTGCCGCCCCAGGCAGAGCGCCTGGAGCTGTTACGGCGAGAGCTGTTGGACCTCTTCTCATCCTGGGGTTACGAGCTGGTTATTCCCTCGCTGGTGGAGTATCTGGATTCTCTACTGACGGGCACGGGCAACGACCTCGACCTGCAGACCTTTAAACTCACTGATCAGTTAAACGGCCGCATGATGGGTGTGCGTGCCGATATCACGCCACAGGTGGCGCGGATTGATGCGCACCGCTTGCTGGATCGTCAGGGACCGGTGCGTCTGTGCTATCAGGGTACGGTATTGCACACCCGTGGTGATGGCCTCGGCGGTGCGCGCTGTTTTACCCAGATTGGTGCCGAACTGTACGGCCATAGCGGCGTGGAAAGCGACGCGGAAATGTTGAACCTGATGTTGCAGACCCTGGCATTGTCCGGCATCGGTCCGGTGTTTGTTGATCTGGGGCACGTGGGGATTTTTCGCGCCCTGACCCAGGCGGCAGGTCTGGACTTCGAGCAGGAAAGCCAGCTGTTTGACGCGCTACAGCGCAAGGCGGTGCCCGAGATCCAGGCCCTGATGACCGCGTTGGACGTGGACACAAAAACACGCCAGACCTTTGAGGATCTGGTGTGGTTGAATGGCGATGCGGAGGTGCTGGCCCGCGCCCGACGCAGCCTGGCGGGAAATGCAGCCGCATTGCAGGCGGTCGATGAGATCGAACAGGTGGCGGAACGCGTCACCCGGCAACACCCCGATTTGCAGTTACACTTTGACCTCGCCGAACTGCGTGGTTTCCATTATCACACCGGCGTGGTGTTTGCCGCCTATCAGGCCGGTCAGGGGCAGGCCATCGCCCAGGGTGGGCGTTATGACGACATCGGCAAGGTGTTCGGGCGCGCCCGGCCCGCCACCGGGTTCAGCACCGATCTGCGCGCACTCATCGCCCTGGGGGCGGGAAAGGCTACCGTGCCGGGCGGGGTGTTTGCGCCCGCCAATGACGACCCTGCGCTGGCCGCAAAGATTGCAGAGCTGCGCGCCGCCGGCTATCGGGTAGTGTGTGAACTGTCGGGACAGGATGGCGGTGCGGCGGCAGCCGGTTGTCAGCAGGTCCTGGTATTACAGAATGGCGAGTGGGTTGTGTCGGCGGCATAGCCCGACATGATATCGAACCTAAAATAATAAACACGCGAAGTTCATCAGTCACTTTTTTTGCCAGCAGGCACAGGTAACTCTCATGGGAAAAAATGTAGTAGTCATTGGCACACAGTGGGGCGACGAAGGTAAAGGGAAGGTCGTCGATTTGTTGACTGATCATGCACAGGCTGTGGTGCGCTTCCAGGGTGGCCACAATGCCGGCCATACCCTGGTGATCGACGGCGAAAAAACCGTCCTGCATCTCATCCCCTCCGGTGTGCTGCGTGAAAACGTACTGTGCATGATCGGCAATGGTGTGGTGGTGTCGCCTGCGGCGCTGCTCGAAGAGATCGACATGCTGGAAGCCCGCGGTGTGCCCGCCTCACAACGCCTGCGGATCAGCGAGGCCTGTCCGCTGATCCTGCCTTATCACATCGCCCTGGATAACGCGCGCGAACTGGCGCGCGGTAAATCCAAGATCGGCACGACCGGGCGTGGTATCGGTCCCGCGTATGAAGATAAGGTTTCGCGTCGTGGTCTGCGGCTGGGTGATCTGTTTCATCGGGAACGCTTTGCCGCCAAGCTCGGCGAGGTGCTGGACTATCACAACTTTGTGTTACAGAACTATTACAAAGCCGAGCCCGTCGACTTTCAGAAGGTGCTGGATGAAACCCTGGCGATGGCAGAGCGTATCAAGCCGATGGTGGCGGACGTGCCGGAACTGCTGTACGAGATTCAGCAGCAGGGCGGCAGTATTCTGTTCGAGGGTGCGCAGGGCGCGCTGCTGGACATCGATCACGGTACCTATCCCTACGTGACCTCATCCAATACCACGGCTGGCGGCGCGGCCACCGGTAGCGGCGTCGGCCCGGCCAATCTCGATTACGTTGTCGGTATCACCAAGGCCTACACCACCCGTGTGGGTTCCGGTCCATTCCCCACCGAGCTGTATGATGGCGAGCTGTTGCTGGACAGCGTGGGCGCGCACCTGGCCAAACAGGGGCACGAATTCGGTTCCACCACCGGACGCCCGCGTCGTTGCGGCTGGTTTGATGCCGTCGCGCTGCGTCGTTCCAACCAGATCAACAGCACCACCGGCCTGTGCATCACCAAGCTGGATGTGCTGGATGGCCTGGACATTATTCGCCTGTGTGTGGGTTACATCATCAACGGCGAAGAACGGCGCACGCCGCCGGTGGGTGCCGAGGCCTTTGCCGATTGTCAGCCGGTGTACATCGATATGCCCGGTTGGTCCGAGTCCACTGTGGGCGTAAAGCGTTACGACGATCTGCCGGAAAACGCCAAGGCCTATCTGCGGCGCATTGAAGAGATTACCGAGACCCCGATCGACATCATTTCCACCGGCCCGGATCGGGTCGAAACCATTATTGTGCGTCACCCTTTCAAGTAGATTTTTCAGCTGACTGGGAATTGCCGCAGGGTGATTTGAAGCGTGCTGAGTGCGTAGGGCGCAATAACCGAAGGGCATTGCGCCGTATGCCGAGTCGTATAAATACCATGAATTACCGTTAGCCGTGTAGGGTGGGCACTGCCCACCATTGCGCCAAACTCAACGTTGTCTGGTAGGTGGGCAGTGCGTAGGGCGCAATAACCGAAGAGCATTGCGCCGTATGTCTGGGTGATACCGGGGCCCAATAAAAGCGTGCCCGGTAATCATTGCCACCGATCAAGCAACCGAGGCTCCATTGAGGTGTATTTCATGCGGCGCAATGCCCTTCGGTTAGTGCGCCCTACAAGTGTAGTGTTAGTTACTCAGCACTCAGCACTTATAACACTCAGCACTGTTAACTACGGCTATGATGGGCGTATGAACGAAATACAGCATAGCTTTTATTATCTGAGTGTGGCCCTGGCGATCGGGTTGTTGATCGGTCTTGAACGCGGCTGGAAGGAACGTGATGCCGTGGAGGGTGCACGCATTGCGGGGGTACGCACCTATGGGCTGCTCGGCCTGTTGGGCGGCGG
Source organism: Gammaproteobacteria bacterium (assembly GCA_032250735.1). NCBI lineage: Bacteria > Pseudomonadati > Pseudomonadota > Gammaproteobacteria > Gammaproteobacteria bacterium. The sequence goes on along the minus strand of JAVVEP010000015.1, from coordinate 49,138 downwards.
TTCGGCCCTGCTGTCCGAACAGTTCGGGGCGCTGGCCCTGGGGCTGGCGTTCGTGGGTCTGGCGGCGGTGTTGACCACGGTGTACGTGGTGAACCTGCGCCGCAGGGATGACGTCGGTATCACCAGCCTGGTGGCCGGCCTGTTAACCTTTATTCTCGGCGCATTGGCGGCAATGGGCGAGGTGGGCATCGCGGCGGCCTCTGCCGTGGTCACGACCCTGCTGTTGAGCCACAAGCCGCTGCTGCACCGCTGGGTGAACGCCCTGGAGGGTGAGGAGCTGCATGCCGGTATCAAGCTGTTGCTGATCTCGGTGGTGCTGTTGCCGCTACTGCCGAATCAGGGCTATGGCCCATGGCAGGCGCTGAATCCGTTTGTGATCTGGTGGATGGTGGTGCTGATCGCGGCGATCTCCTTCGTCGGCTATTTCGCCATCAAGATCGGCGGCGCGCGCCGGGGCGCGGTGTTTACCGGTCTGTTCGGCGGGCTGGCCGCCTCGACTGCGGTGACCCTGCACTTCTCACGCTTGACGCGCCGCGATGCCTCCATGGCGCCGATGCTGGCCACCGGAATCCTGCTCGCCTGCGGCACCATGTTTCCGCGCATGTTACTCATTGCCAGCGTACTCAATCCCGATCTCTTCCTGCCGTTGCTGGTGCCGGTAACGGTGATGGCGATGCTGACCTATGGGCCGGCCTTTCTGTGCTGGCAATCTTCATCGCACAAAAAACCCGATACCACCTCGCCCCTACGGAACCCGCTGGAGCTGACCTCGGCGGTGAGTTTCGGACTGCTGTTGGCCCTGGTGATGCTGCTCGGCTCTGCCCTGCAGAGCGAGTTCGGGGGCGCTGGTGTGCTGGTGCTCGCCGCCGCCTCGGGCGTGGCGGACGTGGACGCCATCACGCTGTCGCTGGCACGGATGAGTCAGACGGAGCTGATGGTCAACACCGCGGTAACAGGTATCGTGCTCGCCGCCGCCGTCAACAGTCTCGTCAAGGGCGGCATGGCCAGCTTTATTGGCGGACGCGCGATCGGGCTGCGTGTCGGATTGCCGCTGCTGGCCAGCGCCATCGGTGGATTGATAGCGGTCTGGTTATGGGTGTGGTGATAGCCGGTGAAAAACCGTCGGCCGTGCATGGCATGGTGATGGGCCTCCACGAGATCTGCATCCCTGGCAGCTATTTCAGGTTATGAGATCCCTGGCTCACGGTCGGCCTCGGCCTGGGCCACCTGCTGTTTCACCGCCACAAAGCTGTCGGGATTGACCGACATCGAGTCGATGCCCGCCTCCACCAGAAACCGCGCAAATTCGGGATAGTCGCTCGGCGCCTGACCGCATAGCCCCACCTTGCGCTGGTGGCGGTGGGCGGTCTCGATGAGGCTGACAATGGTCCGTTTGACCGCCTCATGGCGCTCGTCGAACAGCTCCGCCAGGCGGGCCGAGTCGCGATCCACGCCCAGCACCAGTTGGGTGAGGTCGTTACTGCCGATGGAAAAGCCGTCGAAGCGTTGCGCGAACTCGTCGGCCAGTATCACGTTGGCGGGGATCTCGGCCATCACGTAGACCTGCAGGCCGTGTTCGCCACGGCGCAGATCGTTGTCGGCCATCACCGCCAGCACCCTGTCGGCCTCCTCGGGGGTGCGGCAAAAGGGGATCATCACGATGACGTTATCCAAGCCGATCTCTTCGCGGGCCTTTTTGATTGCCTGACATTCCAGCGCGAAGCCCTCGCGGTAGGCGTCGCTGTAATAGCGGCTGGCGCCGCGCCAGCCCAGCATGGGATTGGCCTCTTCCGGTTCGAACGCCGCACCGCCGATGAGCTGGGCATATTCATTGGTCTTGAAGTCGCTCATCCGCACGATCACCGGGTTGGGGTGCTGTGAGGCCGCGATGCGGGCAATGCCGTAGGCCAGGGTGTCGACAAAATAGTGGGCCTTGTCCGGCCAGGCGGCGGTGAGTGTGTCGATCTGCCGGCGCGCCTTTTTGTCCTTGACCTTATCGGGATACAGCAGCGCCATGGGATGAATCTTGATGATGTTGTTGATGATGAACTCCATGCGCGCCAGCCCCACGCCATCGCTGGGCAACCGCCACCAGCGCAGCGCGGCGGCGGGATTGGCGAGATTGAGCATCACCTCGGTGCGGGTCTTTGGGATGTTATCCAGATCGACATCCTGCGTCTCAAAGTCCAGTCGGCCGGCATAGACGAAACCCTGATCGCCCTCGGCGCAGGACACGGTGACCTCGATGCCGTTATCCAGCACCTGGGTGGCGTTGCCGGTGCCGATGATGGCGGGCAGCCCCAGTTCGCGGCTGACGATGGCGGCGTGCGAAGTGCGCCCGCCGTGATCGGTAATGATGGCGGCGGCCCGCTTCATGATGGGCACCCAGTCGGGGTCGGTCATGGCGGTCACCAGAATCGCGCCGTCCTCAAACTGGTCGATCTCCGCCGCCGAGCCCAGCTTGCAGACCCTGCCCGTGGCGATGGCATCGCCGATGCTCAGGCCGCTGATCAGGCGCTCGCCCTTGCCCGTCAGCGTATAGGTCTTGAGGGCGCCGGCCTCGCGGCTCGACTGCACCGTCTCCGGGCGGGCCTGAACGATGAACAGCTCACCGGTGTTGCCGTCTCTAGCCCATTCGATATCCATGGGGCGCTGATAATGCGCCTCAATGGCCACCGCCCAGCGGGCCAGGGTGAGGATCGCCGCGTCATCGAGTACCGGCGTATTGCGCTCTTCGCTGCGGGTCTTCACGGTGCGCGTCGGTTGCTGCTCGCTGTCGCCATAGACCATCTTTTTCTCTTTCTGGCCGATGCTCTTTTCGATGATGGGTTGCAGGCGGGGGTCGTCCAGCAGCGGTTTGAAGACCATGTACTCGTCCGGATCGACACTGCCCTGCACCACGGTTTCGCCCAGCCCCCAGTTGGCATTGATGAGCACGGCATTGCCAAAGCCGGTCTCGGTGTCGATGGAGAACATCACCCCGGCGCCGCCGGTATCGGAGCGCACCATACGCTGCACGCCGACCGACAGCGCCACCTGCATATGATCAAAGCCATGATTGTTGCGGTACATGATGGCCCGGTTGGTGAACAGCGAGGCGATGCAGCGCCGACAGGCGTCGAGCAGGGCGGCCTCGCCACGGACGTTGAGATAGGTCTCCTGCTGGCCGGCGAAACTGGCCTCCGGCAGGTCCTCGGCGGTGGCGCTGCTACGCACGGCGACGGCGGGCTGCTTTTCGCCGCTCTCCTTTGCCAGGGCGCGGTAGGCCGCGCATATCGCCCGGGCCAGGTCCGCCGGAAACTCGGCCTTGCGGATCAGGCGACGGATCGCCTCGCCGGTCTTTTCCAGCGAGGCCTCATCATTGGCGAACAGCGCCAGTTTTTCACGGATAGGTTCGCGCAGGTCACGGCTGTCGAGGAAGTGCCAATAGGCCTGTGCGGTGGTGGCGAAACCACCGGGTACGCGGATGCCGGCGTCCTGTAACTGCTGGATCATCTCGCCCAGGGAGGCATTCTTGCCGCCGACCCTGCCGACATCCGTATTACTCACCTCGGATAATTGCAATGTAAAGGCCTGGCTGGATTTCACGGGTTTCGATTCCTTGAGTGATATGGCGTATTCATCATGGCGCACTTTGGTGATGAGGTTAACGGCTGTGAAGGTGAATGTGAACTTAATCGTGCACGCGACCCTCTCAATGGGAGTATGAACTAAAAACACATCGTCTGATTTGAAGAGATCTGAATTGAAGTAGAGGCAGGCGTGCGAAAACCGTCATTGATATTTTTCAATGCGTGTCTGGGTCGCCGTGTTTATCCTGCAAGCCATCGCGATTGAGAGCGGCGGATGTAGGCGGATTAATAGAATAGGGTGTGGCGGATTTATTCGGCAATCGAAGACGTCGCGCTATCAAACGTGTTTTATCCATTTCGTTTTGTCCATCATGAACAAAGGAGATATCCATGTCTAAGGCAACGCATCAGGGCACAGCAAAAATGTCGGCGGGAAAGGCTGTCGCCACAGAGATCATGCAGAATACCGAAACCCGTACCCGGCGCTATAACGACAGGGTCGCCGAGGCGGCCTATTTCAGGGCCGAAAAACGCGGCTTTGCCCCCGGCCATGAAATGCAGGACTGGCTGGAGGCAGAGTCAGAAATAAACCGGGGTACGGTCCATCACTGAAGGTGTCAGAGCCTGTGAAAAATTCGACGGCCGTAGCGAGGGAGTCGCTTTGCGAGCGAAACAAGGCGCGCTACGTGAAAACAAGGGAGTTTGGTGGACCAAATGACCGCCGTTTTCACGTAGCGCAACGCCGTTGCAGCCGCAAAGCGGCGCCCGCAGTAGGCTGGCGATTTTTTCACAGGCTCTCATAGGAGGCCGGCATGGATCACCGACAGGCACTGCGTTGTCGCGCGCTCACCCTGGTGAATATACACTGCAGGCGCGGGTGCAGCGCCGGGCTGATCTATGACATCAGTCACAACGGCATGTTCGTCCTCAGTGAGGCGATACCGGAGATCAATGACCACGTCGATATTCACATGGCGCTGTCCAGCGAGGACGGCAGCCCGGTGCGGGTTCCGGGTCGAGTCGTGCATCGCGGCAAGAACGGGTTTGGCGTGAGGTTTCGTGAGCTCGGCAGTGCCGCGCGGGGAACCGTGAAAAAATTTCTAGCCGTCTGCCGGGCCTAGGAGCCTGTCGGGTTTAGGTGGATTGAAGCGAGGGAGCGGGAGAGTGTCATTTCCATGCCCCTTGTCTGGGATACCTGTCAGATCGAATCTTGATACCCCGTCAATGGCACGTACTTTCACAGCCTGCCTGATATCAGCTTCACTGTTACTTCCGTCAATCCCGGACAAGAGCAAGGTCCCGGTGCGATTATTATTCGCGTCCATGAAATAGCCGGACCCAGCGGAATGATCCGCCTTTACGCCCTTCCAGAGGGAAAACCCCGATCGTCTGTGTGCGATGGACGCCATCGTCATACCCACGTCTATACTCACTTCTATATGAAACCTGTATCCGTGGCTTAACCGCGGATCCAGGTTAAAGATGATTAGCAGCCAGGAGGTGGTGTATGACGACAAGGACGAAAAACACTGTGGGCATTAACGCGGGAATTGATGCGCAACCCAACGCAGAACTCAACGCAGGACCACAGGCAGCCTCTGTTCACGACTGGCCTGATGGTCTACCCGGCGATAGCTGGGGGCCGGTGGAGCCACAAAAGATATTTGAGGGGGGGCGACAAAAACACTTCTCCGCCAAGGAGGTGATCTATCGCGAGACGGATCGCGGCGACAAGGTGTTCAAGATCATTAATGGCATGGTCAAACTGCTCACCTATCTACCGAATGGCCGCTCACGCATCGTCAGATTACACAGCCACAATCACTGGTTTGGTCTGGAGGGGCTGATCGAACAGCCCTATAAACATACCGCCGTCGCCGTGGGCGATGTGACCCTGGTCTATGCCTCAATGAACAGCCTCCATCTGCTTGAACGGGATCACCCGCAGCAATATTGCCAGGTGTTGAAACAGGCCTACCGGCAGCTGGCGCAGGCCGACCGCTGGGCGGCAGAATTCTCCACCGGCGGGATTCGGCCGCGGGTGGCGCGTCTGGTCGATTTTCTCTCCAAGCTGGAACATGGCGAGTCATCAACCAGGGTCGAGTTATTAACGGTGCATGAAATGGCGGACATGCTGGGCGTAACACCGGAAAGCGTGAGCCGTATTCTGGCGGGCTTCAAACGCAACGATATCCTGCAGCGGCTGGAGAGCCCACTCAGTGAGGCCTATGGCATCGATGCCCAGCGCCTGCAATACGAGGCGCGACAATAGGGCGCTATTGCGCATGTGGCTGGGCGTGATATGCAGCAGTTCCAGTACATGCGGTCGGTAACGAATGCGGCCTGGATGAGCAGCCCATCGGCGCCTGCACAATCAGCGCGCGGATATCGACGATCTCCGGTGTGAGATAGATCGCGGGTTTCTGGTGGCGCAGTTTCCCACTCATGATGGCCTGCTGCATGACCTTGGTGGTATTGAAGAGGACTCGAAATAGCCGGGCGTGAGCGTTTTCGGTTTGCTGCGCTGGCCGCTGACGTCGATGCCGATGACGATGTCACACTCCGCGAGCAACAGGTCGTAGGGCACCGGGTTTACAGTGCCGCCATCCACCCGCACCCGGTCACCTTGAGCGGAATCTGTAATTGCTCAAAGGTCTTCTGTCTGATGGTGTCGTATAAAAAACTGATAAAGCCCTCGCTACTGAGTATGCCCCCGTTGCCGAATTCAATCTCCAGGAACTCGAGACAGCGCAGCGCCTCCTTGTTGAGGATCTCCTCCACCAGCCGCTCCTCGGGCGCTCCTCGGCCTGCGCCGCTGAGTCGAGCACGACGGAGGGCGCTGTCGCGGCAAGCAGTTGCAAAAAGCGGCGTCTGGAAAAAGGCGCTGCATGCATGACAGGATCCTCGGTGTCAAACACACGGTATTTTGTTACGCTATCCACGAACGATAAATACCCTGACCGATCGCTGCGATCGGTACATACAACAGTACAACAGTAAATTAGTACAAGGCAGGAACACCGTAATCGGTAACCGCGGATATCATTATTATCATGGTCGCCATTACGGCCGTCATCGGCGTGTCCAGCCTGTTACACCTTTTACTGGGACCATTAGTGAACACCACGAAATGATTGTGCGAGGAACATCATGAGCAAAACCATTACGCTACCCGAAAATTTTATCGGCAAAGAGGACCGGGAGAGGCTCGAAAGCTTTGGTGGACATACCATTGCCCACGGTCGCGCCACCCGCTGGCATTGGGGCAAGGACGCCAGCGGGGATGATGTCTTCGAGATCTATCGCGGCGGGGCGGATGAGGTATTGAGCGCCCGCCTGCATCGCGACCGGAAACAGGACGCCTTCTGTGCCGAGGACGGCGAGGGCCATTCCATCGGCACAGGTTCGCTCGAACATGTGATGGCGGATCTGGAGCAGTATTTTATTCGCCTGCATGGTGAGTTGCCCGATCTGCCGGCGTAGTTCATGGATACCGGGGTCTCGGTTTCAGGCGCTCCGGCCTCACTCAATGGAGGAGTAACGGATGAGACAGTTACGTAAGCTGGGCCACTTGACGGGCTATCGTCTGCTGGCCCGTGATGGTGAAATCGGCCGGCTCAGGCAGATCTATTTTGACGATGAGCAGTGGGTAGTGCGCTATTTTGTGGTGCACACCGGCAGCTGGCTGCTCGGCCAGGATGTGCTCATCGTGCCCTCGGTGGTGAGCGCCATTGATGAGGACAATGCGCACCTTGAGGTGGATCTGCTGCGCGAGCAGATCAAGAACTGTCCGCCGGTGAATACGGCAGTGCCGGTGTCGCGCCACTACGAAACGGAATACTACCGTTATTATGGCTGGCAGCCCTACTGGGGTGCCGATCCCGTGTTTGGGCCGACGCCGATCCTGCCCTTGCCGCTTGACGCGTCAGCACCGGACCAACCAGAGCAACCGAAGCAACCAGAGAATCCCCACCTGCGCAGCAGTGACGAGGTCGCCCACTATCATATCCATGCCCAGAATGGTGACATCGGCCATGTGAAGGATTTCATTCTGGAAGACCAGGACTGGACGGTACGTTATCTGGAGATCAACACCCGCAACTGGTTACCGGGTAAGGATGTGCTGATTGCCCCGGCCTGGATAGCGGCGATCAATTGGGAGAGCAGGGCGGTTAGCGTTGAATTGACCCGTGAGGCGATACAGAGCGCCCCAGCGTATGACGATACGATGCTGATCAGTCGCGACTATCAGATTGCCCTGTATCAACATTATGGCAAAACCTTTGATCAGGAATAACTGACCTCAACCTGGCCGGTGATGCGTCGATAGGAGATGGCGTGGCTACCGGGCGTCATGCTTTTTCATACCTTTCTTCCCGCTTTTTCACTCCGCCTTTTTATCCCGCCTTCTCATCCCAAGAAGGGATTACCGCACAAGACGCAGGCGGACCTGCTTTTCGATTTCGATGCTGACAAACAGCACGATGCCGACGGCGAAAATCAATAACACATCCGCAATGGCGATGGCCTCGGTGGCGAATATCGTTTGCAGCGACGGCAGGTAGGTAATGGCGAGCTGGCCGAGAATCACCACGCTGATCGCCAGCCATACCGCCCTGGTGCCGCGTATCTTGTTCCAGCTCAGGGAAAGTTGCGACATGTTGCGGATATACAGCAGATGAAAGATTTCCATCACCACCAGGGTGTTCATGGCGATGGTGCGGGCCAGCTCGACGCTATATCCCTGCCCGATGGCATAACTGTAAATGCTGAACACACCCGCCAGAAACAGGACAGTCACCAGAATGATGTGCCATAGCAGCTCGCCGGTTAACAGCGGCTGGTTGCGCGGCCGCGGCGGCCGGCGCATGGCGTCTTCCTGGGTCGGTTCGAACGCAAGGGCAATGCCGAGGGTCACCGCGGTGATCATGTTGACCCACAGAATCTGCACCGGCGTGATTGGCAGCGCCATGCCCAGCATCAGGGCCAGCATGATGGTCGAGGCCTCGCCGCCATTGGTAGGCAGGGTCCAGCTGATCACCTTCTTGATGTTATCGTAGACCGTACGCCCCTCGCGCACGGCGGCAACGATGGAGGCGAAGTTGTCGTCCGCCAGCACCAGTTCCGAGGACTCCTTGGCCGCCTCGCTGCCTTTCTGGCCCATGGCGATACCGGCATCGGCACGCTTGAGTGCCGGTGCATCATTGACCCCGTCACCGGTCATGGCCACGGTCAGGCCATGCGCCTGCAGTGCGGTCACCAGGCGCAGTTTGTGCTCCGGACTGGCGCGCGCAAACACGTCGGTCTCCAGTACCGCATCGTACAGTGCCGCATCATCCAGTTCGGCGATATCCGCACCAGTCAGCACCCTGTCGGTGTGTTGCAGGCCGATCTGCCGCCCGATGGCGCCGGCGGTGGCGGCGTGGTCGCCGGTGATCATCTTCACGCGAATGCCCGCGCTGTGACATTCCGCCACCGCGGTAATCGCCTCCTCGCGGGGCGGATCAATCAGCCCGACCATGCCCAGCAGGATCAGCGAGTCCGCCACGTCGGCGTGCTCCAGCACGGTATGCTCGGGGGGCACCGACTTCATCGCCAGGGCCAGCACCCGCTGACCCTGTGCCGCGATCGCCTCGATGCGCCGGTGCCATTCGTTGACGTTCAGCGGCGCGGCATCACCCTGGCCTTTGCGCTGCTGTTTGCACAGGGAAAGAAGGGTCTCCGGTGCGCCCTTGATGACGATGAAGGCGTGGTTTTCGTGGTCGTGGTTGAGGGTCGCCATGTACTTGTGCTGGGCGTCGAAGGGGATTTCGTCGGTGCGTGTCCACTGCTGCCGCTGTTCCGCGCCATCCATCCCGGCGCGGTGGGCAAAGGCCAGCAGCGCACCCTCCATCGGATCGCCCTCCACGGTCCAGGCGGACTCGTGCATTTTCAGTTCGGCGTCGTTACACAGCGCGGCGGCCCGCGCCAGTTCCACCAGTTGCGGAAAATCCCCGGGCTTGATGCCGTCGTCGCCCCGCCTGATTTCACCGATCGGTGCATAGCCTTCGCCGTGGGCGGAAAAGGTCTGGTCGTGGGTCGCCACCAGGGCGACGCTCATCTCGTTGCGCGTCAGGGTGCCCGTCTTGTCGGCGCAGATCACCGACACCGAGCCCAGCGTTTCGATCGCGGGCATCCGCCGCACAATGGCATTGCGTCGCGCCATGGCCTGCACGCCGACCGCCAGGGTGATGGTCAACACCGCTGGCAGGCCCTCGGGGATGGCCGCCACCATCAGTCCCACCACCGCCATAAACAGCTCGGTGAAATCGTGCTGTAACAGGAAGTAGCCGATGGACAGGATCAGCACCGCAACGGCCACGATGACCAAGGTCAGCCAACGGGCGAAGATTTCCATTTGCTCGACCAGCGGTGTGGTCAGGGTCTCCACTTCGGACAGCATGCCGCTGATGCGACCGACCTCGGTGGCCTCGCCGGTGACCACCACCACGCCCTTGCCCTGACCGCTGGTGACCGTGGTGCCGCTGAAGGCCAGGCAGCTGCGATCGCCCAGCGCGGCATTGGCCTCGACCGGTTCAGTCTGTTTGTCCACCGGCAACGACTCGCCGGTGAGGATGGCCTCCTGTATCTGCAGACCGCGCGCCTTCAACAGGCGCAGATCGGCCGGCACCTTGTCACCGGCCTCCAGCAGCACGATGTCGCCGGGGACCAGGGCCTCACCCGCCACGGTATGCCGCTGACCGTCGCGCAGCACCGAGGCCCGGGGCGCCAGCATGTTGCGGATCGCGTCCATCGCCGACTCTGCCTTACCTTCCTGAATGAAGCCGATGATCGCGTTGATGATCACCACCGCCAGGATCACCGAGGTATCGATCCAGTGATCCAGCAGCGCGGTAATCACCGCGGCGGCCAGCAGCACGTAGATCAGGATGTTGTGGAACTGCAGCGCAAAGCGCATCAGCAGACTGCGGCGTTTTGCCTGCGGCAGGCGATTCGGCCCATAGGTCTGTTGACGGCGGCGGGCCTCATTCTCATTGAGGCCGTTTGGCGAGGCCTCCAGTTCCGCAAGCACCTGTTGCTGGGAAAGGTCATGCCAGGTTTTTTGCCGAGTCATTTGAGGCTCCAGAAATGGATAACAGGTCTCTCGATAGGATACCGCGTGGTGGGTGGCAGCGTATCATCGGTAAACAAGGATAGACCATAGCAACCCGGGATAGTGCTGAGTCAGGTAGGGTGGGCATTGCCCACCAATCCGGCATCGTTGGGTTTGGTGCAGCGGTGGGCAATGCCCACCCTACAAAAAAGGCGTATTGAGTTAAGAGCAGCCCTACGAGGCTGAAAAGATAGTGTGAGGCGCTGAGACTGGCGGTTTTTTTCAGGCCCTCAGTGTGTAGGGCGCAATAACCGAAGGGCATTGCGCCGTATGAGGCTGAGTGCGATCCCTGCCGTGTAATACAAATAAACTACGTTGATACAGCGCGCGAAACCTACTCGCCCTAGAGTTCAATAATCGCCTTCAGGGGCAGGTGATCGGAGGCGATGCGCGCGAGCTTGCTGCGGTGAACCTCCAGACTGATCAGTCGGCGGTGCGGACTGATCCAGATATGATCCAGCGCCAGCAACGGCCAGCGGGTGGGGAATGTGGCATGGCGGGCGGTCGATTGAAAATGCGCACGCAGCCAGCGCAGGGGTCGACCCCACAGAAACCACTCATTGATATCGCCCATGAGTACGGTGATGTCTGCCGACGAGGACTCGAGATGAGTCAGCAACTGGCGCACCTGCTGACGGCGCTCCGTGGGATTCAGGCCAAGGTGGGTGGCGACCACCTGTAGGCGCTGTCCACCAGCCTTATAGCTCACATCGAGTGCGCCGCGCGGCTCCCGACTGGCGATGCTCAGGTCAATGCGCTGCACTGACATAACGGGAAGTCGTGTCAACAGGGCGTTGCCGTAGTGGCGGCGGTCACGCAGCAGGTTAGGCCCGGCAATCGCCGTGTAGCCCGTTTTTGTCGCCAGGTAATCCAGCAGATCCTGATCGCCGACGGGATGGTGTTCGACTTCCTGCAGGGCCAGCACATCCGCATCCAGGTCGTTTATTACCTTGATGGAGCGGTCGGGATCGAACGCACCATCGGTGCCGATACAGGCGTGCAGATTGTAGGTGGCGAGGGCGATGCGCAGGGCAGGCCGGTTAATGTCTAGCATGCCCCGATGCTGCGCAATAGTGATCGGTCGGTGGTGGGCGAGTCGGTAATCTCGCGATCAGTCATGCACAATAATGCGTTTGCGATGACGGTCGATGTCGACCTGTGAACTCGATTTGTAACACGCCTCGGCGATGATGTTCAGAGAGGGGAGCCGATTTTGCGCCGCCAGTTGCTGCAGCAGGGTGTTGCCCTCGCAGTCCTGGAGGCTCCCGTCATCCTCCTCCACCCGGCAGCCGAACTGCTGTCCATCCAGCGCGGTATCAAAATCATCCGGCATCTGGATGATCACGGGTTCCTGGTGCAGTATCTGCGCCTTCGCCTTTAGCGGGGCCTTGTCTTCATTCCAGTTGAGCACCGGCATGTTGTCATAGTCGCGCATTGCATTGCTCCCGCTGAATGTGTTTCCCGTCGGTCACTCTGTCATAGCAGGGCTGTGCAGACATTGATGAATATCAATGCTCACCGGCCTTCAGTCCGGCGGACGTTTGTTCGCCGCTTGTGGTGGTTTGCGTGCCTGCCAGGTGCCCAGGGCGATGGCGGGCAGGAAAATCAGGGCGAGAAATAACACGCTCGGCCAGGGTTTGCTGAGGGCATCAGACAGGTCGAATAGACTCACCAGCCACAGCAGGATTGTGAACAGTACGCTGACCGTGATGATGAACATGAAAATAAAAATCAGGTAGGCGGCGAGCGGCTTTTGCCGGGGATGACGGATGCGCGCGACATAGGGAATGGCGGCGATAAGGATCATTGCAACGATGGTGAGACCGATGCCGTCGCTGAACACGGGTTCTGTGATCGTCTTCATGCGCGTGTGCAGTGGGGTTCAGACAGATACACAAGCGGCATATCCCCGGCCTGTGTCTGCGGATAGGGTCTGGACATGCCGATTGCTTGCATAGCATCCACTATGGCGCCCGTCAGAAATTGACGCCAAGGCCTTTGTCTCGGGTATACGGCGGGGCCTCCAGCCCCGCAATCTGCATGCCCTGGGCAACGGGACCTTTCGGGAACAGCTGGCGCAAATATTTGCGCCCGCCCTGGGCCGCGAATTCATTGTCCAGTATCTCGCTAAGCTCACGACCATTTTTGGCGAGGCCGTGTTCCAAATAATAGTCTCGCAGGAAGTTCACCACCTCCCAGTGGGCATCGGTCAGCTGAATGCCATCCTGTCGGGCAAGCTCGCGGGCCTGTTCCTCATCCCAGTTCTGCAGGTCGAGTTCGCGGTCGGCCCGTTGCGGATCGGTGGTGTGGGTGGCGTGGGTATTTTTTATGATCTGATTGATGTCGGTCATGTTGTTTGCACCTGTCGCCTGAGGTGAGGGTTAGTGTTGCGAACCGGAAAAAGCGAAACATGAAACAGCGTCTTTTTCCGCCATGCGTTGTTGCAGCCCCTTGCCGTATTCCCCATACGGCTGCGGGTCTGCGCCTAGCCTGGCAAAAAAATCCATCTGTTGCATTTGTTCCGTTATTTCCAGTTCGCAACACCAGTGGTTAAAAAGGGATGAAAATTCCGGGTGAATTATCCTTGGCAAATCTTTCCTGGCAAAAAACGACCTTTGGATCTTTGTAAAAACATAGACCCCGTATAAGGTTTTCTCAAGCTAGCCTGTGGCCCGGTTTCCACCGTTGTATGGCGTTGTTCTTAACCCGCCTTGTTAAGGTTCCGTGCGACAAAGTCCCAGTTGACCAGCTTCCAGAATGCCTCGATATATTTCGGGCGCGCATTGCGGTAGTCAATGTAGTAGGCATGTTCCCAGACATCGCAGGTCAATAATGGCTGACTGCCCTGGGTCAGGGGGTTACCTGCATTTCCGGTGTTAACGATCGCCAGGGTGCCGTCAGGATTTTTTACCAGCCAGGTCCAGCCGGAACCAAAATTGTTGGCGGCGGATTCGGAAAACAGGGTTCTGAATTGCTCGACGCTGCCAAAGGCCTGGGTGATGGCGCTGGTCAGCTCATCGTTGGGCTCGCCACCGCCATCCGGGCTCAGGCATTGCCAGTAGAAGCTGTGATTCCATACCTGTGCAGCATTGTTGAAGATGCCACCCGACGCCTGCTTAATGATCTCCTCCAGTGAGGCCGATGCGAATTCGGTCCCCGCGATCAGGCCGTTCAGTTTTTCCACGTAAGTGGCGTGGTGCTTGCCGTAGTGGTATTGGAGGGTCTCGGCCGAGATGTGTGGTTGCAGGGCGTTCTCGGCATAGGGCAGCGGGGAAAGTGTGTGTTGGGTCATGGTCTCAGTCGTCTCGGTTCATGGATGATCGGCCGCGCACTCTTGCCGTACTGTTTTTCCGTGCTGTCACGGCCGGATTTGCGCATTGCGGTTTTCGTTGCTGGCATCAAGCTCGTCCTGGGCGTTGGTGAAGGAGCCACGCAGCGGCCAACGCTAACCAGGAGTAGCTGTTCAGATGATATGCCGCCAGGGATCTCCGCCACGGAGCGCCGTCCCTGTTCAGTATTATTCATGCTGCGCGGAAGATGACATTGAAAAATATCAATGGCGTCGGTGTCAGTACGGTGGATGGCGATGGTTCAGGGCAGCGATGGTTCCGGCCAAACATCGTCGAATCAAATCATGCCGAATCAATCGGCTGCGGATTCAGCAGGGCGTCTGGCCTTGCGGTGCAGCCATTTCTTCAGTCCCACCGCGGCCAGGAAAATCACCAGCACCACGCCGGCCAGCATGGCGAAATCGGTGAGGTCCGATCGACGCACCGCGGCCACGAGGGTGTCGGCGAACAGGGCGATGGCCAGGATGCCGGGGGCCATGCCCAGCAGGCTACCCAGGGCGAAGTCACGCAGGCGGATATGGGAGGCGCCCGCCACCAGGTTGATGACGGTAAACGGGGCAACGGGGATGACGCGCACCGTCAGCACCGCCAGCAGGCCGTGTTGCGCCAGGCGTCGACTGACCCGGTTGATGCTGGAGCCGGTAACCCGGCGCACCATATCCCGGCCCAGTAGATTACCCGCCGCATAGCCCAGCAGGGCGCTCAATTCGGCGCCGGTCAGGGCATAGGCGAAGCCGGTCCCGGGACCGAAGGTGACCATGGTGGTGACGATCAGCAGGGTGATAGGCAGGGCAATGAGGCCGGCCACCAGATAGATGGCGATCACCACCAGCGGGGTGATGGGGCTCTGCTGCACCCAGGCGGCGGCCTGTTGCAGGGTGTCCAGATTCAGCCAGTCATTCAGCGGGGTCCAGCGCCAGGCTGCGGCCAGGGCCAACAGGCCACCGAGCACCGTGCCGATCAGCAACAGCTGCCGGCTCAGGGGCTGGCGTTCCTCGGCGGGCAGCAGGTAGTCGGCCAGCGCCTCCGGGTCCAGCGGGCGTTCGGGGTCCACGATCTGCGCCTCGGGCAAAAACTCATCGGCCAGTTCGGAGACCTTGCCGTCTAGCGGCTTGAGGGTGCGCGCGTTGCCGAGCAGGCCCTCGATGGCGGCAATCAGGGAGGGGTTGCCGCTGAGCCGGTCGGCCAGCGCCTCGGGGCTCACCCCCAGGTGTTCGGCCAGCAGGCGGTTGCGAAACGCGGCCACGGCGGTGCGCTGCCGGTCGTTGTCGGCCTCGATGGCCAGGTCGCATTCGCTGTCGAAACCCATGGACCGGTTGCTGAGATTGGAGGAGCCGACCCGTAGCACGCGGTCGTCGATGACCATGACCTTGCTGTGCAGGCCGATGTACTCGTTGCCCAGGCCCTCCAGATCGGGGTAATAGACCCGCAGGCGTGCATGTCGGTCGGCCGCACGGAGTTGGCGCAACAGGCGGCTGCGCAACACATCCATGGTGTGCTGTTCCAGCCAGCCGCCGGTCATCAGCGGCAGTATCAGTACCACCTCGGGGCCGTCTGTTGGGCGCAGCCGCGCGGCCAGCGCCTCGCCGATCTTCCAGGAGGTGAAGTACTGGTTTTCGATATAGATAAAATGCTGCGCCGCCCCGATCATGTCCAGATACAGGCGTTCCACTTCATGCACTTCCTTTTGTTGCTTGTAGGCCGGCAAGGTGCGGGCAATGGCGACAGACACATCTTCGATATCGGCACTCACCTGCGCCGGCCAGGGGATGGGACTCGTGTCTTTTTTGCCCACCTCGAGCCGTTCGCCGGTGGCCTTATACCAGCGCTCACGGGCCAGTTCGCCCAGGGCCCTGGCGGCGTCGCCCTGCACCAGCATCTGCACATCATGGAACGGCCGATAGTGCTTGCCCTCGGGGTCGATGCGTCGCGGGTCATCCGGCCGGTGTTCCGGTGTGTCCCAGCGTTGCTTGCCGAAATCAAAGCCGCCGACAAAGGCGATGGTATCGTCAATCACCACCACCTTTTGATGCTGGGACGCGCCCGCCGGGTATTCATTATCGAGACGGAAATGCAGCCGCCGGTGCGTCTTCCAGTCGAGCTGGTACAAGGGCAGCCATTCCCGCTCCAGGGTATAGAGCATGGCCCAGTCCCAGTTCAGGACGTAGGCCTTGAGTCCCTTGCGACGTTTGATGACGTGATTGAGAAAGTCGCCCAGCTGTTGCGGTAATTCACAGTCGCTGTCGTCGTCGCGGATGAGACGCACCCGGGTGTCGATATCCCAGGCGAAAATATAGATGCAGTGCCGGGCCTGCTGCACCGCTTTATAAAAGGCGCGAAAGTAGGCCTCACCGTCAACGAGAAAGGCCACGCGCTGCGCAGACTCGATGCGCCAGCAGTTTTTGTCCGGCTGTAGCAGGGGTGATTTTTCGGTCACTCGACCTCCAAAGTCGCGGGTGTGTGGGTTGCCGAATGCCGTGCCCGCCTTGTCGATAATGAGATCCGTGCAGGGTGCATTTTTGCGGTCCATAACCGTTGGTGCCTGTGGTGATGCCTCGCAGGATTGCAGGGACCCATGAACTGATTAGGCCAACAGCGCGGCATATGCAAATTTGCGGCAGCATTATCTGCCCTGCTGACCCTGCCACCGCTGGGTGTGCTATTCCTTATTGATCCGGCGTTCATAAACCAAAGCCGGTAAACCGGCGACTATATTTTCAAGACACAAGGAAAGGATGCCCTGGTGGCGGGATTCGATGACGATCAGCTCTGGCACAAGGATGCAATGATCTATCAGTTGCACGTCAAGGCCTTTCACGACAGCAACAATGACGGGATCGGGGATTTTCGCGGGCTGATCGAAAAACTGGATTATATAAAGGACCTGGGCGTCAACACGCTGTGGCTGTTGCCTTTCTATCCCTCGCCGATGCGTGATGACGGCTATGACATTGCCGACTATCGCAATATCCACCCGGACTACGGCACGCGCACGGATTTTCGCCGCTTCATGCGCGCGGCACATCATCGCGGCCTGCGCGTGATTACCGAACTGGTCATCAATCACACCTCGGATCAGCATCCGTGGTTCCAGGCCGCCCGCAGGGCGCCGCCCGGCAGCAAGAAGCGCGACTTCTATGTCTGGAGCCAGACCAATCAGAAGTTCGCCGAGACGCGGATTATTTTCACCGATACCGAGACCTCTAACTGGACCTGGGATGACGAGGCACAGGCCTATTACTGGCACCGCTTTTTTCATCACCAGCCGGACCTCAATCACAATAATCCGCAGGTGGTGAAGGCGCTCATCCGCGTGATGCGTTTCTGGCTGGACATGGGGGTCGATGGTCTGCGGCTGGATGCCATTCCCTATCTGTGCGTGCGCGAAGGCACCAACAACGAGAATCTGCCCGAGACCCACGCCGTGCTCAAGCACATGCGCGCGGTGGTGGATGAGCATTACCAGGGCCGTGTGTTTCTGGCCGAGGCCAACCAGTGGCCGGAGGATGCGCAGGCCTATTTCGGCGACGGCGACGAGTGTCACATGGCTTACCACTTCCCGTTAATGCCGCGGATGTACATGGCGGTGGCGCAGGAGGAGCGTCATCCCATCGTGGAGATCATGCAGCAGACCCCTGAGATTCCCGACAGCTGCCAGTGGGCGATCTTTCTGCGCAACCATGACGAGCTGACCCTGGAGATGGTCACCAACCGGGAGCGGGATTACATGTATGAACGCTTTGCCGCCGATCCGCGCATGCGTATCAATGTGGGTATTCGCCGCCGCCTGGCGCCGCTGATGGACAACGACCCCGAGAAGATGAAGCTGATGAACAGCCTGCTGATGTCCATGCCGGGTTCGCCCATCATCTATTACGGCGATGAGATCGGCATGGGCGACAACTTTTTTCTGGGCGATCGCAACGGCGTGCGCACCCCCATGCAGTGGAGCCCCGATCGCAACGCGGGTTTTTCCCGGGCCGATCCGCAATTCCTCTATCTACCGCCCATCATGGATCCGGTCTACGGTTATGAGGCGGTGAATGTCGAGGCGCAGACCCGTGAACCATCCTCGCCGCTGAACTGGATGAAGCGACTGATCGCGGTGCGCAAGGCGCATCCCACCTTCGGGCGGGGGGCGCTGCGATTTCTGCATCCGGGCAACCGCAAGATCCTCGCCTATGTGCGCGAGACCGATGGCGAATCGATCCTGTGTGTGGCGAATCTGGCCCGTTCCGCCCAGCCGGTGGAGCTGGACCTGTCCCGCTTCAAAGGCCGCGTGCCCATCGAGATGCTGGGACGTACCGCCTTCCCCCCCATCGGCGACCTGCCGTATCTGCTGACCCTCGCGGGCCACGGTTTTTACTGGTTTCAGCTTGCCACCGAGGCGGAGGCGCCCGTCTGGCACGAGGAGGCCCTGCCGGCATTGCAGTTGCCGGTGCTGGTGCTGTTCAACGCCTGGCACAGTTTTTTTCCCGAGCAGGCGGAGACCCTGCGCCGGCTCATGGCCGTGAAACTGCGTGACCAGCTGGAGCGCGAGGTTCTGCCCGGTTTCCTGCCGGCCCAGCGCTGGTTCTCGGCCGGCGCCGGGCCACTGGCGCGGGTGGAGATCACCGCGCTGGCGATCTGGCCGGGGGCCGGGGATGGCTGGCTGTGGCTGTGGCTGCGGCCAGACTTTACCGATACCGCCGCCGTCAGCGCACCGGTCTATCTGCTGCCGCTGGCGATGGTCTGGGGCGAGGCGGATGACGAGCAGCTGCGCCCGCTGCTGGTGGCGGCCCTGGCCAAGATCCGCCAGCAGGCGCGGGTCGGGCTGATCTATGACGCGGTGGTCGACGAGGCCTTTTTCCAGGGTGTGGTCCAGGCCATGGGGGACGCCGTCGAGTTGCCCTTTGGCCAGGGGCGGCTGATGTTTCGCAGCACCGCCGCCTATTCGCAGTTAGTGGGCGAGTCCCCCCTGCAGGGCCTGGATCGGCCGCGCGCGCAAGGCACCAACAGCACGGTGATTCTGGGCGAGCGCCTGTTCCTGAAACTCTATCGACAGGTGGAGGCGGGAATCAACCCGGAAGCGGAGATGGGCCGTTTCCTCACCGAGGTCTCGCCCTATCCCAATATCTCGCCCCTGGCGGGGACCATTGAATACCGCGAAAACCACGCCGGCCCTGCCGCCACCCTCGCCCTGGTGCAGGCCTATGTGCCGAACCAGGGCGATGGCTGGAGCTATACGATCGACTATCTGCAGCGCTTTTTCGAGGACTGCCTGCTCCGGCCGCAGTCTATACCGGCGGATCCCGCCGAGCGGCACGGCGAGTTTCGCTGGCTGATGCAGACCCTGGGGGTGCGCAGCGGTGAGTTGCATAAGGCGCTGGCCCGGCCCAGCGGCGATCCCGCCTTTGAACCCGAGGCCATCCGCCCGGAGCACCTGCGGGCCTGGGGTGCACAGGTCACCGAGGATCTGCACACCAGCCTGGACAAGCTGCAGGCGCGCCGCCCGGCACTGCCGGAAGATGGCCAGCCGGCCGTGGAGCAACTGCTACAGGCGCGGCCGGCCCTGTTAGAACGCATTGCGGCACTGATCCCGGCGTCGCTGGACGCGGTCAGGATCCGCTATCACGGCGACTATCATCTGGGCCAGGTGATGCTGACCGAAAACGACTTTGTGATTATCGACTTCGAGGGCGAACCGGCACGGCCACTGAGCGAACGCCGTCTCAAGCATTCGCCGTTGCGGGACGTGGCCGGCATGCTGCGTTCTTTCAGTTATGCCGCGGCGGTCGCCCTTAGCCGCTGCACCGCAGAGCGCCCCATGGACCACGCGCGCCTGCAACCCTATGCGCAGGAATGGGAGGCGGCGGCGGCCACGGCCTTCCTGTCCGGCTACCGCGAGGGGGTGGGGGACTGCGCCTGCTGGCCTGCCGAGGCCGCCAAGGCCAGACAGCTGATCGCGCTGTTTATGCTGGAAAAGGCCCTCTATGAACTGCGCTATGAGCTGGATCATCGACCCGACTGGGCCGGGATTCCGCTGGCCGGACTGCTGGCCATCATACGGGCGCCAGACGATCCCGGGGTGGGGTCATGAAGAATAGAAGAGACGGCGCGAAACTGATGGCCTTCGTGATGGCCGGCGGCGAGGGCAAGCGCCTGCGGCCCCTCACCACCGAACGCTGCAAACCGGCGGTGCCCTTCGGGGGGCGCTACCGGATCGCGGACTTCGTGCTCAGCAACCTGGTCAATTCGGACATCCGCGCGATCTATCTGCTGGTGCAATACAAATCCCAGTCGCTGATCGAACACGTGCGCAAGACCTGGACCGTCTCGCCCCTGCTGCCCAACCAGTTCGTGACCGTGGTGCCGCCGCAGATGCAGGGCGGCCGGTCCTGGTTTTCCGGCACCGCCGATGCCGTCTATCAAAACCTCAACCTGCTCAAGGAACACCGGCCGAGCATCGTGGCGGTGTTCGGGGCCGATCATATCTACCGCATGGATATACGGCAGATGGTCTGGGCGCATCAGGCGCAGCAGGCCGATGTCACTGTTGCCGCGTTACCCGTGCCGCTGGCGGCGGCCTCCGATTTCGGCATCCTCCAGGCGGACGCCGAGGGTCGCATCCAGGGGTTCCAGGAAAAGCCCGAATCCCCGCAGCCGATGCCCTCCGACCCCCAGCGGGCCTACGCCTCCATGGGCAATTACCTGTTTAACACCGAGGTGTTGATCGCGGCGCTGGAACAGGCCCATGAGCAGGGCGAAACGGATTTCGGGCACCACGTCCTGCCGCGGCTGCTGGCCAGCCATCGCCTGTTCGCCTATGACTTTTCCACCAATGAGATACCGGGCATCAAGTCCTATGAAGAGCCCTGCTACTGGCGGGACGTCGGCACCCTCGATGCCTATTTCGAGGCCCATCAGGACGTGCTGGGGCTGGAGCCGCGGTTCGACGTATTCAATCCGCAGTGGCCGATCTACTCCAGCAACTACCAGGGCCCGGTGGCCAGAATCGTCGAGGGGCAGATCGACAACAGCCTGCTGGGGGCCGCCACCGTGATCAATCGGGCCAGGCTCCGCAACTGCATCATCCGCCGCGAGGCCGTGGTGGAGCCGGGGGCCGAGCTGGAAGACTGCGTGATCATGGACTACGTACGGGTGTGCAGCGGTGCCCGTCTGCGCCGGGTGATTGTGGACCGGCACAACATCATCGAGGCGGACGCCTGCATCGGTTATGACAGCGAGGCAGACCGTCGCCGTTACCACGTCACCGACTCCGGCCTGGTGGTCATCCCCATGGGCGATGTGGGCTACTTCGCCCGCAACTCCCGTGGCGCGGGCCCCGGTTATATCGAGTGAGGAACATACGATGAATGCAGAAACCGGCAGTCCCTTTCCCCGCGCCTGGCCCGGCCGGCCCTATCCTCTGGGCGCCAGCTGGGACGGTCGGGGGGTGAATTTCTCGCTGTTTTCCGAGCATGCGGAGAAGGTGGAGCTGTGCCTGTTTGACGGCCAGGGCCGGCGCGAGATCCAGCGCGTCACGCTACGGGAAAAGACCGATCAGGTCTGGCACGTCTACCTCCCCGAGGCGCGCCCCGGCCTGCTGTACGGCTACGTTGTGCATGGCCCCTATGAGCCGGAGCAGGGCCATCGCTTCAATCCCGACAAGTTGCTGCTCGACCCCTATGCCAAGGACATCCAGGGCGGACTGCGCTGGAGTGACGCCCACTTTGGTTACCGGATCGGCAGCAAGCGTGAGGACCTCTCCCAGGACCACCGCAACAATGCGCGGGGCATGCCCAAGTGCCGGGTGATCGATCCGGCCTTCACCTGGGGCAATGATCGTCCCCCGGATATCGCCTGGCAGGATACCGTCATCTACGAGCTGCACGTCAAGGGCTTCACCCAGCGACACCCCGAGGTGTCGCCTCAGTTGCGCGGCACTTATGCGGCGCTGGCCACCGAACCGGTGATCGAGTATTTCCGGCGGCTGGGCATCACCGCGGTGGAGCTCATGCCGGTGCATGCCTGCATCGATGATCGGCATCTGGTGGAACAGGGGCTGCGTAATTACTGGGGTTATAACTCCATCGGCTTCTTTGCGCCGGATAATCGCTACTCATCGAGCGGCCAGATCAGCGAGTTCAAGACCATGGTCAAGGCCCTGCACGAGGCGGGCATCGAGGTCATCCTGGACGTGGTCTACAACCATACCGCCGAGGGCAACCAGCTGGGCCCGACGCTGTCCTTTCGCGGTATCGACAACGCCGCCTATTACCGGTTAGATCCGGAGCAGCCGCGCTACTACAAGGACTACACCGGCTGCGGCAACACCCTCAACATGATGCACCCCCGGGTGCTGCAACTCATCATGGACAGCCTGCGCTACTGGGTGCTGGAGATGCACGTGGACGGCTTTCGCTTCGACCTCGCCTCGGCGCTGGCCCGTGAGCTGCACGAGGTGGACCGGCTGGGGGCCTTCTTCGACATCATCCATCAGGACCCGGTGCTGTCCCAGGTCAAGCTGATTGCCGAGCCTTGGGACCTGGGTGAGGGCGGCTATCAGGTGGGCAACTTCCCCATCGGCTGGACGGAGTGGAACGGTCAGTACCGGGATGCGCTGCGGGCCTACTGGAAGGGTGAGGGCGGCCTCATCGGCGAGCTGGCCTATCGGCTCACCGGCTCCAGTGACCTGTATGAACGCGGCGGGCGCAAGCCCTGCGCCAGCATCAACTTCATCACCGCCCATGACGGCTTTACCCTGCAGGACCTGGTCAGTTACAACCACAAGCACAACGAGGCCAACCAGGAGGATAACCGCGACGGCGAAGACCACAACCGCAGCTGGAATTGCGGCGTGGAGGGGCCCAGCGACGATCCCGCGGTGCTGACGCTGCGTGCCCGCCAGAAGCGCAACTTCCTCGCCACCCTGTTGCTGTCACAGGGCGTGCCCATGCTGCTGGCCGGTGACGAGATGGGGCGCAGCCAGCAGGGCAACAATAATGCCTATTGCCAGGACAATGCGACAAGCTGGCTGGACTGGGAGCTGGCGGACACTGAGCATGAACTGATCGCCTTTGTGCAGGGCATGACCCGGCTCATCAAGGCACATCCCAGCTTTCGCCGACGCAGTTTCTTTGCCGGGCATCGTCTCATGGGCAAGGACGTCAAGGACATCGTCTGGCTCAATCCCGATGGCCAGGAGATGGACGACGAGCAATGGCATCACAGTTCGGCCCGTTGCCTGGGCATGTTTCTGGCCGGGGCGGCCATCGATGAGCGTGACCCGCACGGCCACCCGATCATCGATGACGATTTTCTGCTGCTGATCAATGCCCATGACCACCCGGTCGCCTTTCAGTTGCCGACCATCAACCGGCACCGATCCTGGCAGGCGCTCATTGACACCACCAGCGCCGCGGTGCCGGTGAGCGGGGAGCTTGCACGCAACTACCATAGCAGCGAGACCTACCCCCTGCAGGACCGTTCCCTGGCGCTGCTCATCCACCCCCGCGAGCCGCCCTCATGAGGCGTCGCCATTTCATGCCCTTTGGCGCCGACTGCCTGCCCCACGGGGGAGTGCACTTCCAGTTATGGGCCCCCGGTGCGCGTCAGGTGGACCTCTGCCTGGAGCAGGCGGACGGCGAACAACTGTTGCCCATGAGCGCCGGGGAGGGCGGCTGGTATCGGCGGCTCTGTGATCAGGCCGAGGCCGGCAGTCGCTACCGGTACCGCATCGACTGCGCCCTGCGCGTGCCCGATCCCGCCTCCCGCTTTCAGCCCGAGGATGTGCACGGCCCCAGCCAGGTGATCGATCCCCATAGCTGGAAGTGGGAGGATCAGGCCTGGCGCGGACGCCCCTGGGAGGAGGCGGTGATCTACGAGCTGCACGTCGGCGCCTTCTCCGCCGAGGGCAGCTTCGCAGCGCTTAACCGGCGGCTGGATTATCTGCGCGAGCTGGGCATTACCGCCATCGAGCTGATGCCGGTGGCGGACTTTCCCGGCGCCCGCAACTGGGGCTACGACGGGGTTCTGCCCTTTGCCCCCGACAGCCGTTATGGCCGACCCGAGGCGCTGAAGGCCTTGATCCAGGCGGCCCACCACAAGGGGCTGATGGTGTTGCTGGACGTGGTCTACAACCACTTCGGTCCCGAGGGCAACTACCTGCATGCCTATGCGCCGCAGTTCTTCACCGAGCGCCATCACACCCCCTGGGGGGCGGCCATCAATTTCGATGGGCCGCAGAGCGAAACGGTGCGCCAGTTCTTTATCCACAACGCCCTCTACTGGCTGGAGGAATACCATCTGGACGGCCTGCGGCTGGATGCGGTGCATGCCATCATCGACGACTCCTCGCCCGATATCCTGCAGCAGCTGGCCGAGGCGGTGGCGCAGGGGCCGGGGAAGACGCGCCAGGTGCACCTGATCCTGGAGAATGATCACAATGCCGCGCACTATCTGCAGCGCGAGGCGGATGGTCGGCCGCGGCACCATGTCACGCACTATGTCGCGCAGTGGAATGACGACATCCACCACGCCCTGCACACCCTGCTCACCGGCGAGTCGGACGGCTATTATGCCGACTACGCCGCGCTGCCGGCCTGGCATCTGGGCCGCTGTCTGGCCGAGGGCTTCGCCTACCAGGGGGAGGCCTCCGCCTACCGCGACGGGGCCGCGCGCGGCGAGCCCAGCCGGGATCTGCCCCCCACCGCCTTCGTCAGCTTCCTGCAAAACCATGACCAGGTGGGAAACCGCGCCTTTGGCGAGCGCATCACCGCGCTGGCCGAGGAGCAGGCGGTGCAGGCGGCGGTGGCCGTGTTGCTGCTGGCCCCCTCGCCGCCGCTGCTGTTCATGGGCGAGGAATTTGCGAGCCGTCAGGGTTTCGAGTTTTTCTGCGATTTCGGCGCCGAGCTGGCCACTGCCGTCACCGAGGGCCGCCGCCGGGAGTTCGCCCGCTTCGCCCGTTTCACCGACCCAGCGGTGCGCGAAACCATCCCCGACCCCACCACCCCGGCCGCCTTTGAGCGCAGCCGGCTGGACTGGGACAGCCTGCTGGAGCCCGCGCACCGGGACTGGCACGCCCGCTACAGCGCACTGCTGGCGCTCCGCCACCGGCACATCATCCCCCGCCTGCGCGGTATGACTGGGGGGGCGGGGGCGTTTCGCCTGCTGGGCGAAACCGGGCTGCGGGTCGGGTGGCAACTGGGGGACGGGGCGCGGCTGCACCTGCTGGCCAATCTGGGTGAAGCGCCGGTGCCGTTTATCGACGAGAGCCTGCCGGCAGGCATCCCCTTGTATGCCCACCCGCCCGCCCTGGCGGGGGAGCTGGCCGCCCACCGGCTGCCACCCTGGTCCGTGGGCTGGTATCTGCAGGCCGTCCCGACATGAGTCGTCGCAGCCATCGCAGCCCCCTGGACAGGCTCTGTGAGCGCTATCATATCGGCCTCGACTATCACGACATCTGGGGCAGGCGACAGCGGGTATCGCCACAGACCCGGCGGACCCTGCTGGCCGCGATGGGGGTGCCGACCCAGACCACGGCGGTCATGGAACAGGCCCTGGCCCAGGCCGAGGCGGCCGACTGGCGTCGACCCCTGCCGCCGGTTCAGGTAGTACGGACGGATGAGGAGGCCATCGCCATCCGGTTGAATGTCCTGGCCGATCAGGCCCATCAGCGTTTCCGCTGGTGCCTGCAGCGTGAGAATGGCAGGGCGGGCGACGACGAGTGCGGCGAGTTCTCGCCCGCCGAGCTGGAAAAATTGGGTCAGCAGACCCTGGACGGGGAGACCTGGCAGGGCCATTGGCTGCGACTGGCCGGAATCCCCGACCCTGGCTATCATCGCCTCGAACTGCAGAATCTGGCCCAGCCGGACCACCCCCCGACGAGCCTGTCGCTGATCGTTGCCCCGCGCCGCGCCTACCAGCCGCAGGCCATATGTTGCGAGGGACCCAACAAGGGGAGGGTGTGGGGGCCGGCGGTCCAGCTCTATGCCGTGCGCTCGGCCCGTAACTGGGGGATCGGGGACTACACAGACCTGGTTCAGCTGCTGGAATTTTCCGCCCGGGCCGGGGCCGACCTGGTCGGCCTGAACCCGCTGCATGTGCTGTTCCCCCACAACCCAGCCCACGCCAGCCCCTACAGCCCCTCCAGTCGCCTGTTCCTGAACATCCTCTATCTGGACATCGAGGCCGTGGCCGATTTTGCCGACTGCCCGGCGGCCCGGCAGCGGGTGGCCGAGGCGGCCTTTCAGGCGCAATTACGCGCCCTGCGCGCCACCGATGAGGTGGATTATGTGGCCGTGGCCGGCGTCAAGCTGGAGCTGCTGGAGATGCTCTACCAGCACTTTCGCCACCACCAGCGGGAGGCCGGTGGCGAACGGGCCGCCACCTTCGAGGCCTTCCGCCGCCAGCAGGGTGAGGCACTGCGCCGGCACGCCCTCTATGAGGCCTTGCAGGAGACCCTGTTTGCCGACGATCCCGAGCTGTGGGGCTGGCCCGCCTGGCCCGAGTCCTATCGTCATCCCCGGTCACCGGCGGTGGCCCGCTTTGTGACCGAGCACGAGGAGCGGGTGGGTTTCTATGAATACTGTCAGTGGCAGGCGCAGCAACAGCTGCAGGCCGCGGGCAAGCGGGCCTCCGAACTGGGCATGGGGGTGGGGCTGTATCAGGATCTCGCCGTCAGTGTGGATGTGGGCGGCGCCGAGGCCTGGGTGCAGCAGGACCTGTATGCCTTGACCGCCCGCATCGGTTCGCCGCCCGATGACTTTAATCTCCAGGGACAGGACTGGGGTCTGCCGCCCTGGCGACCCGAGGCCCTGCGCGAGCAGGCCTACGCCCCCTTTATCGCCACCCTGCGCCAGAATATGCGCGTCGCCGGGGCCCTGCGCATCGACCATGTGATGGCCCTGATGCGGCTGTTCTGGGTGACATCCGGGGCGTCGTCGGGGACACCGTCGGAGTCGCTACCCGTACCTCAGGCGGTAGCAGGCGCCTATGTGTCCTATCCGTTTCACGACCTGCTGGGGATTCTGGCGCTGGAGAGTCAGCGCAATCGCTGCCTGGTGATCGGCGAGGATCTGGGCACCGTTCCCGATGCGGTGCGCGCGGCCCTGCACGCCCTGGGGGTGCTCTCCTACCGACTGCTCTATTTCGAAAAGGCGGCCGACGGCGGCTTCAGGTCACCTGGGGATTTCGAGCCTCAGGCCCTGGTGGCGGTGACCACTCACGACCTGCCCACCCTGGCCGGCTATTGGCAGGGGCGGGACCTGGAACTGCGCGAACAACTGGGCCTGTTTCCAACCGCCGAGCAGCGCGAGCAGCAGGTGATCGGTCGGGCCGAGGACCGGGCCCGTCTGCTGATGGCTCTGGAGAGGGAGGGGTTGTTGCCCGCGGGGATGAAGGTGCAGACAGTGGCCATTCCGGAGATGACCCCGGCGCTGGCCGAGGCCGTGCATCGTTATCTGGCCAGGACCCCCAGCAAGGTGTTGATGGTGCAACTGGAGGATATGCTCGGCCAGCGGGAACAGGTCAATCTGCCGGGCACTACCGATCAGTACCCCAACTGGCGTCGCCGGCTGGGCCTGGAGCTGGAGCAGTGGAACGATGAACCCAGGCTACAGTCCTTTGTCAGCGCGCTGCGGGAGGAGCGGGGCGGGGCGGCCACCTTACCGGCCGTGGAAATACCGCACCGGCCGGCGCCACTAGAGGCGGTGATCCCCCACAGCACCTACCGCCTGCAGTTCCACCGCGACTTCGGCTTCGATCAGGGGGCGGAGATCGTTGCCTATCTGCACCAGCTGGGGATCAGCCACTGCTATGCCTCGCCCTGCCTGCAGGCCCGCCCCGGAAGTCTGCACGGTTACGACATCATCGATCATGACCGGCTCAACCCGGAACTCGGCGGGGATGACGCCTTTGAGCGGTTCAGCGCCGCCCTGCGGGAACGGCAGATGGGCCTGATCATGGACATGGTGCCGAACCACATGGGCATCATGGGGCGGGACAACTGCTGGTGGCTGGACGTGCTGGAAAACGGCCCGGCCTCCAGCTATGCCGGCTTTTTCGATATCGACTGGACCCCGCTGAAGGATGCCCTGCGCGGCAAGGTGCTGGTGCCGGTGCTAGGCGATCATTACGGCAGCGTGCTGGATAGAGGGGAGCTGAGCCTGGAATTTGATCCGACAGGCGGTGCTTTCAGCGTGCGTTACTACGAACACGAATTCCCCATCGATCCGCGGGAGTACCCCCGCATCCTGGGCGAGGACATCACTCGTCTGGAGCAGCGGCTGGGCAGCGAGGACAGCCGTCTGCTGGCGCTGCAGAGCCTGATCACCGCGTTCGGCAACCTGCCCCTGCGCGGTGAGAGCCGAGAGGCCCTGCTGGCGGAGCGGGTCCGCGATAAAGAGGTGCACAAGGCCAGTCTGGCCCGCCTCTGTGAGGACGCCGATATTGCCCGCTTTGTGGACGAGAATCTGCGCCGCTTCAATCAGCCGGACGGCGTCGACCGACTGCATGGCCTGCTGGAAAGGCAGGCCTGGCGGCTGGCCTACTGGCGGGTGGCCTCGGACGAGATCAATTACCGGCGCTTCTTCAACATCAACGAGCTGGCCGGCCTGCGCGTCGAGAATACCGAGGTATTCGAGGCCACTCATCGGCGGGTGCTGGCGCTGATCGCCAACGACCGGGTGCAGGGGCTGCGCATCGACCACCCCGACGGCCTGTATGATCCGGCGGGCTATTTTCGGCGCCTGCAGCAGCGGGTGGCGCGGCCGGTGAGCCCCGACCCCCAGGGGTATCTCCCCGGAGGTGAACAAGCGCTCCCCGTGGAGGCCCGGCCACTGTACCTGCTGGTGGAAAAGATCGTCGCCGGTCACGAACGTCTGCGTCAGGACTGGGCGGTGCATGGCACCACCGGCTACGAGTTTGCCAACCTGGTCAACGGCCTGTTCGTGGACGCCGGCGCCGAGGACAGGATGGAGCGTATCTACCGCGAGTTCGTGGGCGAGAGCCCCGCGCCGGGCGAACTGGTCTACGACTGCAAGAAGATGATCATGCGCTCCGCCCTGGCCAGCGAGCTCAATGTTCTGGCCCAGCAGTTGAGCCGTATCGGCGAGCTGGAGCGCCATACCCGTGATTTCACCCTCAACAGCCTGCGCGATGCCCTGAGCGAGATCGTGGCCTGGTTTCCGGTCTATCGCACCTATGTGACGGCCGATGACGTTACCGACGGGGTTACTGACGGAGTTACCGACGGAGTTACAGAGGAGGACCGCAACTACATCAACTGGGCGGTGAATGTGGCCAGGAAGCGCAGCCCCGCGGCGGACACCACGGTATTCGATTTCGTGCGCGAGGTGCTGCTCACCACCATCGCCGAGGGCAAGCGCGACGATTACCGGCAGCGGGTGACCGCCTTCGCCATGCGCTTCCAGCAATATACCGGGCCGGTGATGGCCAAGGGGCTGGAAGACAGCGCCTTCTACCGCTACAACCGCCTGCTGTCGCTGAACGAGGTCGGCGGCGAGCCCGAGCGCTTCGGTGTGTCCCTTGCCGCCTTCCATTACCAGAATCAGGAGCGGGCCCGATTCTGGCCCCATGCCATGCTTGGCAGCTCCACCCATGACAGCAAGCGCAGTGAGGATGTGCGCGCCCGCATCAATGTGCTGACGGAGATGCCGGGCGAGTGGCAGCGACGGGTGCGGCGCTGGGCACGCCTCAATCGCAACAAGAAGCGCAGCATCGATGACCAGCGCGCGCCCTGCAGGAATGATGAATACCTGCTGTACCAGACCCTGATCGGCGCCTGGCCGCTGGGGTCGCTGGATGCCGCCGGCCTGGCCGGGTTTCGGCAGCGCATCCAGGCCTACCTGCTCAAGGCGGTGAAGGAGGCCAAGCGACATACCTCGTGGATCAATCCCAATACCGACTACGAAGACGCGGTGACCGGCTTCGTCGAGACCCTGCTCGGCGATCTGGACAACAACCCCTTTCTGACGGATTTCCTGCCTTTCCAGCAGCAGGTGAGTCGGGTCGGGCAGTTCAACAGCCTGGCCCAGACCCTGCTCAAGCTCACCGCGCCGGGCGTGCCAGACTTCTATCAGGGTAATGAGCTGTGGGATTTCAGCCTGGTGGACCCGGACAATCGCCGCCCGGTGGACTACGGTCAACGGCGCGCGCTGCTCGACTCGCTGCTGGCGCAAGCGCAGGCCACAGGCCCGCCGCTCACCGAACTCTGCGATGAGCTGCTGCAACAGCTCGATGACGGCCGCGCCAAGCTGTACCT
Source organism: Gammaproteobacteria bacterium (assembly GCA_032250735.1). NCBI lineage: Bacteria > Pseudomonadati > Pseudomonadota > Gammaproteobacteria > Gammaproteobacteria bacterium. Next base: position 18,799 of record JAVVEP010000015.1, on the reverse strand, counting down.
GATCTGGCGCGGCCTGCAGCTGCGCCGCGAACACAGCGCGCTGTTTCTCTCCGCCGACTACCTGCCGCTGACGGCCTCCGGCACCCACGCCGAGCACCTCTGCGCCTTCGCCCGTCGTCAGGGTGAACAGCTGGCCGTGATCGTGACCCCACGGCTGATCCATCGCCTCGCCACCGGGGCCGTCCCGCTGGGCGAGGCGGTGTGGGGCGAGACCTGGATCGAGCTGCCTGCCGAGTTGTCGGCGGCGGGCTGGGCGGGCTGGGAGGGCTGGGAGAACGGCTTCACCGGCGAGACCTTGCAGGCCGAGGCCGTCGAAGGCGGCTGGCGCCTGTCGGCAGGGCAGGTGCTGGGCCACTTCCCCGTCGCCCTCCTGATCGCCCGCCTGGCGCAGCCGGAGGCCCGGGCATGAACCCTGGGTCCACCGACCACGGGCGGCCCGATGCGGCGGTGGTGGAGGCACTGGCGCTGCTGGGCAAGCGGCGCCTGGCCCTCGCCATCCACGACAGCTGTTTTCCCCAGACACAGGATCAGGACATCGGTCGGGGCTCGCCTTATAGTCGGGGGGCGAGGGCGTTTCTGGGTTTTGCCCGCAGTCTGGGGTTTGACGCCATCCAGTTCGGTCCGCAGGGCCAGACCCCGCGGGACAATCCCTCGCCCTACGACGGCACCCTGTTTTCCCGCAACCTGCTGAACCTGGACCTCGCCGCCCTGACCCAGGACGCCACCGATGAGCACCCGGAGGGCGGCCTGCTGCACCCGGATAGTCTGGCGCGGTGGGTGGCTGGGGGGGTAGAGGAGGGTGTAGCAGAGTGTCCGGCCGCCGACCGGTTACACAGCCAGCACGCCTATGCCTTCGACGCCTGCCATGCGGCCCTGGACGAGATCCATCGGCGCTTTGTGGCGGCCTGTGAACGGGCCGAGCCCCGCGCCCTGGCCCTCAGGGCCCGGCTGGCGGCGTTCATCGCGCGGCAGCAGGACTGGCTGGCCGCCGACGCCCTGTATCATACCCTGGCCGCCGAGCACGGCGGGCGTCACCACCGCGACTGGCCGCTGAACCATCCGCTGTGTCCCGACCGTGACCTGTACCGACGCCTGCCCGGGCTTGAGGCGGCGTGCTGGGCGCGGCGGCGCGTACTGCAGCATCATTACCGGGCGGTCATCGAGCGCTATTGCCTGGCCCAGTTTCTCCTCCACCGGCAGCATGCCGCGCTCCGCCGCAGCGCGCAGGACCTGGGTCTGCGCCTGTACGGCGACCTGCAGGTGGGGATCTCCCCCTGCGATGACTGGAGCCGCAGTGTCTTCTACCTGGAACACTACCGCATGGGCGCGCCGCCCAGCCGCACCAATCCGGCCGGCCAGCCCTGGGGTTACGGGGTGCTGGACCCGGAGCAGTATCGGGATGCGCAGGGCCAACCCGGCCCGGCCATGCGGTTTCTCTCGGCCCGGGTAGGCAGGCTGCTGGAGGAGTTCGATGGCCTGCGCATCGATCATCCCCACGGCCTGGTCTGTCCCTGGGTGTATCGTCTCGATGATCCCGATCCCTATCATGCGGTGCAGCAGGGCGCGCGGCTGTTTTCCTCGCCGCAACTGGCGGACCACCCCGCGCTGGCCCGCTATGCCATCGTTCGCGACGAGCAGCTCGATCACCGCCTGCCCCGGTATGCCGATGACTGGGTGCGGTCACTGGAGCCGGCTCAGCTGGACCGCTATGCCCTGTTGATGGATGCCATCGTCGAGGCGGTGCGCGCCCACGGCGCCAGCCGGGACGACGTGCTCTGCGAGGTGCTGAGCACTCTGCCATACCCCCTGGGCCAAGTGATCGCCCGCCATGGGCTGGGGCGTTTTCGGGTCACCCAGAAGGCGGATCTGGACAACCCGGCCGACGTCTATCGCAGCGAGAACGCCCGCCCCGAGGACTGGATCATGGTCGGCAATCACGACACGCCGCCCCTCTGGCGGCTGGCCCGGGACTGGATCCGCGACGGCCAGGCGGACCGGCAGGCCGCCTATCTGGCGCAACGGCTGGTGCCCGAACCGGCCCGTCAAGCCTTCGCCCGCGAGCTGGCCGCCGACCGGCGCAAGCTGGTGCACGCCAAGCTGGCCGACATCTTCGCCAGCCCCGCGGCCCAGGTGATGATCTTTTTCGCCGACCTGTTCGGCCTGGAGGAAGACTACAACCGCCCCGGCGTACCGGGCCCGGACAACTGGCTGCTGCGCGTCCCCCACGACTATGCCCGCCACTACCCCCAGGCCCGCGCCCGGGGCGAAGCGCTCAACCTCCCCTGCGTACTGGTGCTGGCCTTACGGGCGCAAGGCCCCGACTTTGCCCAACAGCATGACGCCCTCATCCGGCGCCTGCAGGACCTGGCGGGGTGGTGGGTGAACGGGGTGGAGTGAGGGGGAATGGCGCAGAGCAGGCAGCTGAGGAGGCGTTCGTGTTCGATGAGGCGTGGCGCGCCTGTGTCGCTGCCGCCAAAGAGATTTAAATCCAGAATGACAAGCTTCTGGATTAGATGGGGGGTACGGCACGGGCAACAGGTGACGGAAGAAGAACTGCTTACCGTCAGATTCAGGATCATATGAACGGGTGAGCGGGGCAGGGAGTAATGTGCGGCCCTGGGGGCGCGCCAACTCGCCATATAGCGGTAAAACATGTAAAAACGTTATGAGATCTCCGATCGGAGTTCAGCAGACAGCAGCCATGCCACCGATAGCCAATTAGCTATGGATATAAAAATAAAAATATATTAACCTGATAGGTAAGTTAAATTTGTAAATATCGATTTTGTCAGCAAAAAGCTGCAAAAGCAGTTCAACGAAGAAAAGGCGATGCTCAAGGCCTTCGGGCAACAGCGCGCAAAGCGAATCAAGGTGGTGATGACGGCGTTACGGGCGGCCCCGAATCTGGGCATTTTTGCCCCGCCCTATAGCCCGCCGCACCGGTGCCATGAACTGACGGGCAAGCGAAAAGGCACGCTCAGCCTGGATCTGGACGGCCCGTACCGGCTGATTATCCAGCCGCTGCACAACCCGCTACCGGAGCGGCCGGAAGGCGGACTGGATTGGCACCGTATCACCGCCATCAAGATATTAGGTATTGAGGATACCCATGGATAACACCGCAATTAACCAATATACGCCTGACTACACGGTAACCCCCGGCGAGGTGCTGGAGTACGAGCTCGACCTGCGCAAGATGAGCAGGACGGAGCTGGCCAAACGCACAGGCCTGAGTGAAAAGCACATCATCGCCATCCTCAAGGGTAAGGGCACCATCATCATTACCCCGGAAACCGCTATCAAGCTGGAGCGCGCCCTGGGTATGCCGGTGGACTACTGGCTCAATCTGGAGGCCCACTACCAGGAGACTCGTGCGCGCCTGGTCGAAGGGGCACAACTGGAAAAAGACCTCGGCTGGCTCAAACGCATCCCGGTCAATGCCATGGCCAAGATGGGCTGGTTGAAAAAACACAAGGACCAGAAACAGCAACTGGACGAAGTGCTGTGCTTTTTCGGCATCGCCAGCGTGGAACAGTGGGACGACATCTGGCCGAATGTGGGCGTCGCCTATCGCCAGCACAACAAACACGAAATCTTCGCCGAGGCCGTCTCCGCCTGGCTGCGCAAGGGCGAGCTGGAAGCCGCCGCCATTCAGTGCAAACCATTTGATAAAGCTGCCTTTCGCCAAGTGCTGGACGAGGCCCGTGTCCTCACAGCAGAAACAAACTCCGCGCACTTCGTACCCGCCTTGCAGCAGCGCTGCGCCGAAGCTGGCGTGGCGGTCGTCTTCATCCCGTGCTTACCCAAGACCGGCGTCAGCGGAGCAACCCGCTGGGTGAATCCAAACAAGGCCATCATCCAGCTCAGTCTGCGCTACAAGACCAACGATCACCTCTGGTTCACCTTTTTCCATGAGGCCGGGCATATCCTGCTGCATGGAAAGAAAGAGCTCTTCATTGAAGGCGCAAATGGCATGGATGACGAAAAGGAGACGCAAGCCAACACCTTTGCTGAACAGGAACTGCTACCGAGAAAGGCCTTCAAGACCTTTGCCGCACAAGCGCCGTTCAGTAAAGCGGCTATCTGCCAATTTGCACAGGAAGTGGGTATTGCGCCAGGGATCGTGGTGGGGCAACTGCAACATAAGGGGCTGTTGCCGCAAACACACTGCAACGATTTGAAGATCACGTACAAGCCCCATGACATCGAAAAACTGCGCGGTAGTGAAGGGTAGTTCCATCTGTTCGCTCACGTGTCTCTCAGGTGGTTTTTGTGGTGATCGCCTCGAAGCCCGAGACCACGTCCAGCAGTTCGGAGGTGATTACGCTCTGGCGGGCGCGGCGGAAGGTCATGGTCACCTCGTCCAGCCGTTCATCGAGGTTGCGCTGCGCGGCCTGCATGGCGGCGAGGCGGCTGGCGTGTTCGCTGGCCTGGGATTCGGCGCAGGCACGGAACAGGGTGACAAACAGGTATTGGCGCAACAGGTGGCTGAGGAGGCGTTCGCGGTCCATGCTGAAGGTGGGCAGGCTGCGCGAGGGCCAGGGGCCGCTGTTCAGCTGCTGAAAGCGTTGCAGGTTGAGGGGCAGCAGTTCGAGGGTGGTGGGTTGATACGCCCGGCTGCTGGTGTGGCGGTTGTAGAACAGATAGACGTAATGGACACCGGCTTGCTCGCGCCATTCGTCGACCTTGAGCAGGATCTGCTGCACGGTGGCGGTGATCCGTTCGGCCGAGCCGGGCACCATGAAATCCTCTTCGATGGCCTGGCCGGCCTGTTCCAGGCTGGCGGCGACGCGGGCGCCCACCGCGAGGATCAGGCGCTGGTCCGGCGCCGGGGCGCTGGCGTCCAGGTGGGCCAGGGCGTGTTGGGTGATCTCCTCGTTGAAGCGGCCGCACAGGCCGTGGTCCGAACCGAAGACGATGGCGGCCTGGCGTGGGGGGGGCTGCGGGGAGTGGCGTGACGGCGGGACGGGCGCGGGCGGTGACTGCATGTCCTTCACCACCACGTAGAGCCCGCGCTCCACGGTCTGCGAGTAGCCGCGGAGGGCGATGACCGCCTGCTCGTATTGGCGGATGCTGGCCGCCGACAGCGCCTTCATGGTCTTGACGATGGTGCGCAGCTCGTCGAGGCTGTCCAGCTGTCGGTGCAGATGTTCGAGGGATTCCATCAGCCGGCTGCCGGTGTCTCGTCTGTTGTTTCGTCTGTTGTCTCATCTGCTGTCTCGTCCTGCCACGGCCCCAGCGCCGCTTTCACTACTTCCAGCACCTGTTGCCACTGCCCGTCATCCAGCCGCTCGCCGGCCTCCATCGCCTCGCACAGCCCGGGCAGTTCCACCAGCACCCGTTGCTGGATCGCGGTCTCGGCCGCCGCGATCTGGTCCAGCGGCAGGGCGTCCAGCAGGCCGGCGTTGACCGCCCTGAGCACGGCCATTTGCTCGCTGGCGCGCAGGGGATGGTGCTCGCCCTGTTTCAGGACCTCGCGTACCCGGCGGCCGTGCTCGATGGTGGCGCGGGTGTCCTTGTCCAGGCGGGTGGCGAAGCGGGCAAAGGTCTCCAGCTCCTCGAACTGGGAATAGGACAGGCGCAGATCGCCGGCAACACTGCGAAAGGCCGGGTACTGGGCCTTGCCGCCGACCCGCGACACCGATTTGCCGACGTCGATGGCCGGCAGCATGCCCTTGTGAAACAGGTTCGGTGAGAGGTAGATCTGGCCGTCGGTGATGGAGATCACGTTGGTGGGGATGTAGGCCGAGATGTCCTGGGCCTGGGTTTCGATGATCGGCAGGGCGGTCAGCGAGCCGCCGCCGCGCGCCTCGCTGAGGTGGGTGGCGCGTTCCAGCAGCCGGGAATGGATATAGAAGATGTCGCCCGGATAGGCCTCGCGCCCCGGCGGCCGGCGCAGCAGCAGCGACAGCTCGCGATAGGCGCGGGCGTGGCGGGTCAGGTCATCGTAGACGATGAGCACGTCGCGGCCCTGTTCCATGAAGTACTCGGCCATGCTGGTGGCCGCATAGGGGGTGATGAAGCGCAGCCCCGGCGGGTCCTCGTCCGAGGCTACCACGATGATGGTGTTGTCGAGGGCATCGTGCCGGCGCAGGGTGTCCACCACGCGGGCCACGGCGGTGCCGCGCTGGCCGATGGCGCAGTAGATGCAGATCACCCCCCTGTCGCGCTGATTGATGATGGTGTCGATGGCCACCGAGGTCTTGCCGGTCTGGCGGTCGCCGACGATGAGTTCGCGCTGGCCGCGGCCGATGGGGATAAGGGCGTCGATGGTCTTGATGCCGGTCTCCAGCGGCACCGTGACCGGCGAGCGGTCGATGATGGGGGGGGCCGGGCGCTCAATGGGCCGACGCTCGCCGGTCGGCAGCGGCTTGCCGTTGTCGAGCACCCGCCCGGTGGCGTCGATCACCCGCCCCAGCAGGGCCTTGCCGATCGGCGTGTCGGCCTCGCGCCCGGTGCCGCTGGCCTCCATGCCGGCCACCAGCTGGTCGCTGTTACCCAGCAGGACCACCCCGATGGCGTCGGGCTCCAGGTTGATGGCCACCCCCAGCAGGCCATCCCCGAAGCGCACCAGCTCATCGGAGCCGAGGCCGGGCAGCCCCCTGACCTGCGCGATCCCGCCGCCGACCTGGATGACGATGCCGGTCTCGTGGCGGCGCAAGGTCGGCGAGGTTTGCGCGATGGTCCGGCGCAGGGTGCCGATGGTGTCGTCCAGGAGTTGTTGTAACACGCTTTCAGTCCTGCGTCGTTTCGAGGGGCGCGAAGGCGTCTTGCATGCGCGTGCCCAGTTGTTCGAGATAGGCGGCCAGATTCCAGCCCAGCCGCTGTTCGCCACGGCTGAGTTCGATGCCGCAGAGCAGGGCCGGCGACTGGCTGTATTCCACCGCGACGTCGTCCGCCAGATGGTCGTGCACGGCACGGGTGAGCCGTCCGCGCAGCGGGGCGTCCAGCGCCTGCGCACTGCTGATGCGAATCGGTCCGGCCGTCGCCGCCAGGGACTGGCGATCCTCCCCGTCCAGCGACTTCAGCCGGTGGATGAACACCTCGATCATCTGTTCCTCCAGCGGGCTATCCGCCAGATCGGCCAGCGCCTTGCGCGCGATCTCCTGGATCGTGGTGGCGGTCTCCTCGCGCAGTTGCAGGAGGAACTCCTTTTGTTCCTGGCGGACCTGGGCCTGCCAGTCCTCGCGGAGTCTGGCGACCTCCTCGCGGGCCTCGTGCAGCAGTTGGCGTTTCTGCTGTTCGGTCTGCGCATGGGCCTCGTCCAGCATCGCCTCGCGCTGCTCTGCGAGCTCGCGCTGCCGGTCCTGATACTGCTGCCGTTGTTGCGCCGCCTGCTGTTCGCGCTGCTCTGCCTCGTTCAGGCGGTCGGCAATGCGTTGCTCGCGGCGTTCCATGGCGAGGATGACCGGCTGATACAGAAAATGTTTCAGCAGCCAGACCAGGACCAGAAAATTGATGATCTGCGCCGAGACCGTGATCCAGTCGATGCTCATCGCTCAGCCCCCCGCCGCCGCGGCGATGACATGATCCCAGAAGGGGTTGGCAAAGATCAGGATCATCGCGACCACAAAACAGTAGATCGCAGTGGACTCGACCATCGCCAGGCCGACGAACAGGGTGCGGGTGATGGTGGCGGATTCGTCCGGCTGCTGGGCGATGGCGCTCAGGGCCTGGGCCACCGCGCGGCCCTCGCCGAGCGCCGGGCCGATGGAGCCGATGGCGATGGTCAGGCCCGCCGTGATGATGGAAATCATGCCGATGAGGGAAATGCTGTCCATGAGTGACTCCTTGGTCAATGGTCTGTGTGGGAAGGGTCTGAGTGGGAAGAGGGCGGGGTGTTCACGGTGGTTTTTTCCGCGTGGGCCGATGTCGCCGAGGCGATGTACACCATGGCCAGGATGGCGAAGATGTAGGCCTGGATCATGCCGGTCAGCAGCCCCAGCAGCTGCATGACCACGGGGAAAAGATAGGGCGTCAGGCTGAGCAGGATGGCGACGATCACCGTGCCGCTCATGATGTTGCCGTACAGGCGCACCGCCATGGCGATGGTGCGCGACAGCTCGCCGATGATATTAAAGGGCAGCATCAGCACCGTGGGTTTCAGGTAATGGCTCAGATAGGCCCGCGGCCCCTCGTAGGCGATGCCGAACAGCGGTACCGCGATAAACACGCAGAGGGCCAGCGCGGTGGTGGTCGACAGCGAGCCCGTGGGCGCCATGTAACCCGGCACCACGTTGAGCAGATTGGCCATGGCGATAAACAGAAACAGGCTGCCGACGAAGGGCAGATAGCGTCCCGGATGCTGGTGGGTGACCTCCCTGATTTGCTCGCGTATGCCCACCACCAGCACCTCCAGCAGGTTCTGCCAGCGCGACAGCTCGGTGCCGCTGGCGAGGCGGCGGGTCACCGCCCAGGCGATGAGGGTCAGCAGGGCCATCACCAGCCAGCTGAAGACGATGGTGGCATTGAGCGCAAACGGCCCCCACTGCCAGAAGATGATGCTGTCGGGGCTGATGGTCATGGTTTCGATCTCTGCGCTTTGAGGTCAGCCGGTCGCCGCTGCCGGGTAATGAGCAGCCGCGCCAGGGTAAAGCCCGCGACGGCGGCGAGCAGTAGCGTCCAGTCTCCCTGGCGGGCGAGCAGAAAGAACCCCACCAGCACCAGGCCGAAGCGCAGCAGCAGACTGCCCAGCATCCACACGATGGGGTGGCGGGTCTGTTCGAGACGCCGGACCGTGATCCACAGCCCCTGAAAAAACACCAGGCCGAGCAGGGCGCCGAGAATGGCCGAGAGGATGAGTGAGAACGGACTGATCATGGGCGCTTCTTTTTATGTGGACGGCTATGTGGATTATGTGGAGAGCTGTGTGGCTGGGTCGTATCGATATCGCCGACGTGGATCAGGGTCCAGCGGGTGGCCACCGGGCCGATGAGCTCAAACACCACGGTTGCGCCGAGCACCACCGGCAGGATGACATTCTTGATCTCCGGAAACCGCTGGCTGGCGAGCAGGGCCATGCCGATCGCCACCCCCGCCTGGGGTAACAGGGCCAGACCGATCCAGCGGCGGGTGGTGGTATCGACGCCGACCAGCTGCCCGCCCAGTCGTGTGCCCAGCAGTCGACCTGCAATCCGCAGGCCGATATAGGCGGTGGCCAACAGGCCGGCCTGGGACAGCGCGCTCAGGTCCAGCTCGGCCCCCGCCAGCAGGAAGAACAGGATCAGGAACGGCCATTCGATGCCTTCGATGGCATTAAAGGGACGGTCGTGGTGTTTGGCCAGGTTGGCGACCACGGCACCCAGCACCATGGCGGCCAGAATATAGGAGACCTCGGCCCACACGGCGATGCCGGCACAGAGCAACACCAGCCCCAGTGCCTCTGCCTGGGTCGGTTCCCCCGGGCGGATGCGTCCGGTGAGATAGGCCATGGGCAAGCCCACCAGCCCCCCCACCAGGACGGCGCCGCCGATCTCCCAGGCCCCGATCCGGAGAACCTCCCACCATTCACCGCCCTGGCCACCGAGCGCCTGGGCCAGGGTCAGAAGCACACTGAACATTAGCAGTCCCCAGACATCATCAATGGCGACGATACCCAGCAGGGTATCGGTGAACCGGCCCCTGGCCCGGTATTCATGCACCACATCCACGGTGGCGGCAGGCGCGGTGGCCGGTGCGATCCCTGCCAGCAGCAGGGCGATGTCGAGGGGAAAACCGAATAACCACAGCACCGAAAATACCAGTAAGGCCGTGAGTATTACCTCCCCCAGGGACATGGCGAGCACCGGTCGGCCCAGCTCAGTGAACCGGGCGCGGGTCATGTTCTGGCCCAGCAGAAAGCCGATCATCGCCAGGGCGATATCCGTGAGTACCGGAAACCACTCGTTGGTGAGGGCCGGCAGCCAGTCGAGCATCGCTGGGCCGATCATGAATCCGCACAGCAACAACAGGGTGACCCTCGGCAGGGGCGTGTGCCGCCCGGCCAGGTCGGCGAGCAGGCCGAGCAGAAACAGCCCGCCAAAGCTGAGCAGGATCGGAACAATGGTGCCGGTCTCAGTCACGCCGGCTCTCCTGCTGGATCCAGTACCAGGCATTGAGGCAGCCGAGGGCGGCCCCGATGAAGAGCAGGGTCAGGGTCCAGGAGGCCGGGCCGGGCCAGCGGCGGTCCAGCCAGAGACCCGCGGCGATGCCGAGCACGGTGGGTATCGCCACCGACCAGCCCACCAGTCCGAACATGCCCAGCCCGAACCAGGCGGCGCGCTTGCCTTTGGCGCGGGCCTGCTGCTTGCGGGCGGCGCGCTGGCCGACCGTCTTGCCGAGGGGTTGCTTGCCGTCGTCGGTCCCCGGTGGGCTGGGTGGCTCAACCATGAAACTTCTCCTGTAGCTCACGAAAGCCGCGCAGGGTGCCGGCCTCCAGCCGGGCCAGGGCGGTGCGGGTCTTGCGCTCGTGCTCATCCAGGGCCAGAAAACGCTCTTCGATCAGGGTCTGCAGGCGATCCAGATCGGTGCCGCGCGCACCGTTGAGGGTGGAGACGGACACCTCGCGGCCGCATTTCACCAGCACGCCCTGGTCAACGGCCACATAGTGCTCGGCGCCGTCCCGGTCGGAAAAATACAGCACCCCCGGCACCAGCGCGGCGACGAAGTCGATGTGCCGCGGCAGCAGGCAGAACTCCCCGTTTTCTGCCTCGGCGACCAGTTTGGTGACCGTCTCATCCACCAGCACCTCGGTCGGCAGCAGCACCTGTAGACGCATGCCTCCCTCCTGGTCGGTCTCACTCATGAGCGGTTTCCGCCTCTGTGTCCTGGGCGGGTTCCGCCGCTGGGAGATCGTCGATGGCGCCGATCATGTACAGGGCCTTTTCGTTCAGCCCGGCAAATTCGCCCGCCAGGATGCGCTCACAGCCCTCGAGGGTCTGGGGCAGGGAGACCAGCCGGCCCGGCTTGCCGGTGAACTGTTCGGTGGTGAAAAACGGCTGGGTCAGAAACCGCTCCAGGCGGCGCGCCTTGCTGACCGTGTCCCGGTCCTGGCGCGAAAGCTCCTCCATGCCGAGCATGGAGATGATGTCCCTGAGGTCCTCGTATTCGGCCAGCGTGCTGCGCACCGCCTGCGCCACCCGGTAATGACGCTCGCCGACAATGCCGGGGGTCAGCATCTTGGAGTCGGTCTGCAGCGGGTCGATGGCCGGGTACAGGCCCTGGCTGGCGCGCTTGCGCGACAACACGATGGAGGCCGACAGGTGGGCGAAGATGTGGGTGGCCGCGGGGTCGGTCAGGTCGTCGGCGGGCACATAGACCGCCTGCACCGAGGTGATGCTGCCGCTGCGCGAGCTGCAGATACGCTCCTCCAGTGCGGCCAGTTCGGTGGCCAGGGTGGGCTGATATCCCACCCGCGAGGGGATGCGGCCCATCAGCCCGGAGACCTCGGTGCCGGATTGGACGAAGCGGAACACGTTGTCGATCAGCAGCAGCACGTCGCGCTTCACCACATCGCGGAAATACTCCGCCACCGTCAGCGCCGCGTGGCCGACCCGAAAGCGCGCCCCCGGGGGTTCGTTCATCTGCCCGTAGATCAATACCGCCTTATCGAGCACCCCCGAATCCTGCATCGCCCGATACATCTCCTCGGCCTCGCGCATGCGTTCGCCGATGCCGCAAAACAGGCTGACCCCTTCGTAGCGCGCCGCCATGTTGTTGATCATCTCGTTGATGACCACGGTCTTGCCCACCCCCGCGCCGCCGAACATCCCCGACTTGCCGCCGCGCTCCAGCGGCGCCAGCAGGTCGATGGCCTTGATGCCGGTTTCGAAGATCTCGGTGCCGGTGGTGCGATCGGCCAGGGGCAATAGCGGCCGATGGATCGGCCAGTGTTCCCTGCTCTCGATCGCGCCCCGGCCGTCGATTGCCTCGCCGAACACGTTCAGCATCCGTCCCAGCAGGGCCTCGCCCACCGGTATCTGCAGCGTGGCGCCCGTGTCCTGCACCGCCATCCCCCGGCTCAGACCACGGGTGGCGTTGAGGGCGATGCAGCGCACGGTTGCGGTGTCCAGATGGGTCTGTACTTCCAGTACCACCCGCAGCCCCATCTGTTCATCCGCGCCTGTGAGCAGCTGGTGATTGCGCGCCGGCAGCGGCGGCGGAAACTGCACATCCACCACGTTGCCGCGGATCGCCACGATCTTTCCCTGCCGTCCATTATGGATATCAGTGTCGCTCATGTTGCCTTGTTGGGTTGCTCGCCGGGTGTCCCGGTCGCCGTTTTGGATGCTCTCTCCTTATTTATAGACGTAACGTGGGCGCAGTGACGGATGCGATGGCTGCCGTACCCTGAGCCTGCTGCACCCTAACGCCGCTGGCATTGCTCTCTGAAAGGGTCGTTATCGATCTCGCGGATTATGGTTACGCGTCGGCAGTTGTGGCGTGCCGATCGGTTGTGATGCCGGCTGGTTTAGCTTTTCGTGTGTTCGTCAGTACACAGCCTGGCACCGGGATAGTCGCTATGTCCTTGGTTTGTGTTCTGCGGTGCGGTTAGCAGGGCTGCTGGTCATCGGTGCCTCCCTGTCCTGTGCCTGTGTGTCCTGGCGCGTCATCCTCGCGCCGGGGCGGGATGGGGTCATTGATATTTTTCAATGCCGGTGCGGCTGGCGGACCCTAGAGTGAATCGGTCAGTGAACCTGAAATAGGCAGTGCAGATCTCGGCAGAATCATCGACGCCAACAACATGCCAATAACAAGAGGTATACATCGCAATGTCAAAGATGCTCACACTGTATAGCGGGTACGGGCAGTCCATATGGCTGGACTATATCGATCGGAACCTGTTGATCCGCGGCGGGCTTAAGGAGTTGGTCGCGCAGGGCCTGCGCGGGGTTACCAGCAACCCCACCATCTTCCACAAGGCGATCGCGCACAGTGAGGATTATGACGATGCCATCCTCGATCTGTTGCAGGCCGACCCTACGCTGGACGCCGAGACCCTTTACCAGTGGCTGACGATCCAGGACGTGCAGATGGCGGCGGATATCCTCAAGCCGGTGTATGTCAGCAGTGGAGGGAAGGACGGCTTTGTCAGCCTGGAGGTGTCGCCGCACGTGGCCTTTGATACCGACGCCACCCTTGAGGCGGCCCGGCACCTGTGGCGCTCGGTGAACCGGCCGAACCTGATGATCAAGGTGCCGGGAACCGAGCCCGGCCTGCCGGCGGTCGAGCACCTGATTGCCGAGGGTATCAACGTCAATGTGACCCTGCTGTTCTCGGTGGAGCGTTATAAGGCGGTGCTGGAGGCCTATCGTCGTGGCCTGTCGCAGAATCCACAACCGCAGTCGGTGGCCTCGGTGGCCTCTTTCTTTGTCAGCCGCATCGATACGGCCGTGGACGCCGCGCTGGATGATATCGGCACGCCGGACGCCATCGCGCTGCAGGGCCGAATCGCCATCGCCAGCGCGAAGATGGCCTATCAGCACTTCCGGGAGATGATGCGTAGCGCGCCGTTCGAGACCGAACACCAACGCGGTGCTCATCCGCAGCGTCCGCTATGGGCCAGCACCAGCACCAAGAACCCGGCCTATGCCACGCTGCTCTACGTGCAACAGTTGGTCGGCCCCGACACCGTAAATACCGTGCCGCCCGAAACCCTGGATGCGCTGGAGGCGAATGGTGAATTGCAGGCCACACTCGATGCCGACAGGGATATCGCCCAGCTCAATCTCAAAACCCTGCAACGCCTCGGCGTCGATCTGGACCAGATCACCCGGCAGCTGGAGCAGGAAGGCGTCAAGAAATTCGCGGACTCCTATGATCAATTGCTGGCGGCGCTGAAACAACGCTGTTTTGTCGCCGCCCGGCAGTATGCCGGTCAGTGAACAGCCGGGTGCTGAATGCTGAGCGCGCAATGTCTAACATTAACTAGGATATTATGAGGGCGGAATTGTTGATCTTGTCGAACTGCGGCCTGTGCCCGGCATTGAAATATTTCAATGCGCCTGTGCGCGGTATCGGTATCTAATATCCGGCAAGTTGGCGGAAAGCCAGCCCTATGGATGCAACTCTTGAATGAGCAGGGCATATGAATCTACTGCAAACGGCAAAGGCGTTGGAAGGCTATAGGCTGGATGCCGTCGATGGTGAGATCGGCGCTGTGGAGGCGTTTTACTTCGATGCCGTGAACTGGGCGGTACGCTATCTCGTGGTCAATATTGGTGGCCATTTTATGGATGGGCGTGTGCTGGTCTCGCCCGTTGCCATCGGTGAGATCGACGCGGACAGCAAAACGATGGATGTCGAACTGACCCGCAGGCAGATCGAAAACAGTCCGCCGGTTAGCACCGCCAGACCGTTATCCCGACAGTATGAGCAAAGCTATTATCACTATTATGGCTGGCCACCCTACTGGGATACGATGCACATCGAGGCCACACCGCCTTTGCGCCGTCCCATCGCTGCGGTGTTGCCTGAGTACCATGAAGAAACCTACCTGCGTGGTACCGCGCAGCTCAAGGGGTATGGCGTCGCGGCACTGGATGGCGACATCGGACGCGTCGAGGATTTCATCATCGACACCCAATACTGGGTGATCCGCTATCTGGATATAGCTGTACGTAACAATTTGTCCGGCAAGCATGTGCTTATTAACGTTAGTTGGGTCGGCCGTGTGAACGGGACAAAGCAAACCGTCTCGGTCGGCATGACCCGCGCGGCAATAAAGAGTGCTGAGTAGGAGGCCAGCCCCTGGCCGATTGTATGCATTGGTGCGATCGTTGAAGCCGAATCGCCGAGAGGGCTCGGCTCCTACAGGGAGGGTGGAACAGCTTCCCCAGTGAAACTCTCATTCTACGTGTGATCTCAACTGGCCGCGTAGGGTGGGCACGTTTTCTGTGCCCACGCGGTATGGGTAAACAGGGCATGAAGGGCATGTTAACGCTGAACCCTCTAATGGCGGCACACCGCCGTGGTTCCGCCCTGTACCCGAAACCACGCCGTGTGATGAATCATTTCAACAGTCTGTTAGCCGGTCAGCGCCAGCGGTGCAAACAGTTCCTGCAAGTCATTGGCGTCGAGTTTCAGGCCTTCACCTTGGTTGCCTTGTTTGTACACACCGTCGGCCAGTGCCTGTTTGCGCGCCTGCATGGCCAGGATTTTTTCTTCCAGCGTGTTTTCGGTAATCAGCTTGTAGACGAATACGGCCTTGTCCTGGCCAATGCGATGGGCGCGGTCGGTGGCCTGGTTTTCAACGGCCGGGTTCCACCAGGGGTCGTAGTGGATGACGGTGTCGGCCTCGGTGAGATTGAGGCCCACGCCGCCGGCCTTGAGGCTGATGAGAAACACGTTGACCTCGCCCTGGCGGAATCGCTCAATGGCGGCGTCACGGTTGCGGGTCTGGCCGGTGAGTTTGGTGTAGCCGATGCCGGCCTCAAGCAAGCGCCGCTCGATGATCGCCAGCATGGTGGTGAATTGGGAAAACAGCAGAATGCGCCGTCCCTCTTCCAGCATCTCCGGCAGCATCTCCATGAGCATGTCGAGTTTGGCGGATTCGCCAACTTTTTTGGCCTGTGCCAGCGGCAGCAATCGCGGATCGCAACACGTCTGGCGCAGCTTCAGCAGAGCGTCGAGGATGGTGATGTGGCTGCGCGCCAGGCCCTTTTTGGCGATGGCGTCGCGCACCTTCTTTTCCATGGACAGGCGAATGCTTTCATAGAGCGCCGCCTGTTTGCCCTCCAGCGCCACCGTGCGCAGGATCTCGGTCTTTGCCGGTAGCTCTTTGATCACATCCGCCTTGCGGCGGCGCAGCATGAAGGGCGCGACCCGTCGCGCCAGGCGCGCGCGTTGTTCGGTATCAGCGTTTTTTTCGATGGGGGTGCGGAAGCGTTGCGTGAACAATTTGCTGTCGCCCAGAAAGCCGGGCATGAGGAAGTCGAACAGCGCCCACAGTTCGCCTAAATGATTCTCCATCGGCGTGCCGGTGAGGCACAGGCGATGACGGGCGCGAATGTCGCGCGCCAGGCGCGCGGCCTTGGCGCGAGGATTTTTGATCACCTGCGCTTCATCGAGGATGAGGTAGTGATACTCGTGCGCGAGCAGGGTTTCGTGATCGCGCGCTAACAAGGGATAGGTGCTGAGTATCACATCGTGACTGTCGATGTCATCGAAGTGTTGTTTCCGTTCGGGGCCGTGTAACACCAGCACCTTGATCGAGGGCGCGAATCGCTGCGCCTCACGGCGCCAGTTGCTCATCAGGCTGGTCGGCGCGATGATCAGGCAGGGCCGGTCCAGGCGTTTCTTGGCTTTTTCCAGCAACAGGTGGGCGAGGGTCTGCACGGTCTTGCCCAGGCCCATGTCGTCGGCCAGTACGCCATTGAATTCGTAAGTGCGCAGAAATTGCAGCCAGCTCAGGCCCTGCTTTTGATATTCGCGCAAATCGGCTTTTAGTGTGCGCGGCGGGGTGACCTGTTTGATGCCGTCGAAATCCTTGAGCTTGCGCCCCAGTGCCCGCAGCGCCTTGCCGCCGCGCCAGCGCATGTCGTGGTTACACGCTTTTTCCAGCTCTGTCAGCCGCGCAGCATCGAAGCGGCTCATGCGTAGCGCACCGTCATCATTCAATGTGCCGGCGTCGTAGAGCTCGTAGAGGGTTTCGCAAATGGGCCGAATACGCTCGGCGGGCAGTTGCAGGTACTGGTTGTCACCCAGGGGTAGTGTCAGAACATCGGGCAGGGTATCGGGTTCGTAGTGATTCAGGGCTTCGGCGATGAGGGGCAACAAGGGCAGTTTGCGTCCCTGGACCTGCAGATCAAAACGCAGATCAAACCAGTCGTTGTTCGACTCGTCGTCCGAGTCGATGTTCACCGCCCAGTTGTCGGCGTGCAGGAATTGCAATTGGAAATCGGGAGCGAACTCCACTTTCCAGCCTTCGGCCTCCAGCCCGGGCAATGTGGTTTCCAGGAACAGCTGCCAGCGTGCGGCGGCGGTCATGAGGTTGTCGGCCCCGCTAACGAAAAATAGGTCACCGTGTTGTTCATCCGCAAACGACTGAAATTCCGCGGCATGGAGTTTTTCCAGCGCCGACTGTTCGGCAGGCAGATCCCGTTGGATAACGATAACTTGCTGGCCATCGACCCGCTTGTGCACGGGTATGGATGGCATAGGCGCCAGCTCATGGCCGGCATAGGCAAAACGCAGGCGCATCATGTGCACGCGTTGGCCGCTGACCGGGTTCTCATCGCTGAACAGGTGCAGATGTGGAATCGGGGGCTGCTGTTGGATGGCAACGGTGTCCAGTTGCAGCGGTGGAGGTAGTGGGGTTTGCGGCAGATCGGTCAGCAGGTGTTGACTGAATTCGGCACTGGCCTTGGCCGGGACAACCACCGGCGCCTCCAGCAACAGCGCCCATTGCCGGGTGGTAAAGTCCGCCCCGCGCAACGGGCCGATGACCCCGGTCTGCGTATCGAGATACAGGGCAGGTTGGCTATTGAGAACCATGGCCTGCGGCACGACGCCGATCTCCAGCCGGCGGTCACCGTGCTTTTCCTCCTGCCAATCGAGCCGCAACTCGCGCGACTCGCCGAAACGTAGCGGAGGGCTCTGCACGTCGGCCCAGAAACACCGGCCGGTATCGAGCATCCTGGAGAGGGCCAGAAAACCCAGCTCGCCGCGCAGGGGATAGGTGCGATAGCCCCATGCGGCTCCCTTCTGGGCCTCGATGAGCCGGCCGATGTCATGATCTTCTTCCTGCGCGTAAGCAGCGGACGAATACCAGCTGGCAAATTGATGCAATTCCGTGCGCCGTCCCTTGCCGATACCGCCGTTTTTCAAGCGGCGGGTGATCAGGAATTCCACGGCCAGCTCGGAAGGCGTCTGCCCCGGGTGCAGGATATAGGCAATGAATTCGACGCCCGTCGCCGTAGCGGGGTTTTCCCCTCGGCCCGCCCGGGCAAATCTCTCCAGCCACTCCAGGCTGGTGTCGCGCACCTCGCGCTCCGTGGAATCTAACGAGGCATGGTAGGCCAGGCAGGCAGCAACGACATGCTTGCAGTTATATTCCACCGGGCAACTGCAATCGCCGTCGATATCGATTGCGCCACCATCCATGCCGGAGATGAGAATCTCCTGCGCATAGGGTGCGCGCCCGCTGCCTTGCACCGTCGCCCGCAACTCCACCAGTGCGTCATTCAATTTCGTCACGGACAGATGCTTCACGCGCCCTTGGTTGAAATAGGCTCGGCCGCGCCTGTAGCTATTTTGATCGAACCAGTATTGAAGGTCGCGGAGTATATGTTTGCGCTGCATTTTGGCTGATTTTCCGATAATCCGATAAAAAGAACTGGCGGCATTCTATCAAAATCAGAGTGCCATTGTCCGTCGCAAAGCAAGGAAGGCAACCCTGGTAACGGTAGGACTCAGAGCCTGTGAAAAAAACGACGGCCGCAGTAGGCCGACGGTTTTTTCACAGGCTCTCGCTGGTATGGTCGGAACAACACGGCTTTTCGTAGCACTAAACAGCAACCACAGGGCGTCGGGCTTGATCGCGAAAGGCGATTAAACCGATGTGTAGTTGTGTTTGGGACGGTCTGGATGTATTAAAAAATGGTGCCCAGGAGAGGACTTGAACCTCCACGGGGTTTCCCCCACTAGCACCTGAAGCTAGCGTGTATACCAATTTCACCACCTGGGCATGGTTGGCGCGCAATCCCCGAGAGGGCCTGGCGACGACCGGCGGCAACTCTACCGATAGATGCATTTGTTGTCAATCGCCAGCCTTGTCCAATATGAAATGAGTCTGAAGGAGGGGGTATATTTCTACTATGAA
>JAVVEP010000014.1:84317-87703 GCA_032250735.1 Gammaproteobacteria bacterium | reverse complement strand
GATCGAAGGTGGCGGGAATGAAGCCGGTGGTGTTGTGGCACACCCCGCAGTCCTGATTGGTGACGACATGATCACGCGTCTTACCGGTGGCGATGGTGCCGTCGTGACACTCGCTACAGTTATCCACGATGCCGGTGTGATCAAACGTGGCCGGGATAAAACCGGTGGTCTGGTGACACTGGTTGCACTCACCGTTGGTGGGTACATGGTTGGCGGTCTTGCCGGTGGCCGAGGTGCCGTTATGACAGCTGCTACAGCCGTCGACGATGCCGCTGTGGTCATAGGTGGCGCCGGCAAAGGCTGTGGTGTTGTGGCACACGGAGCAGTCCTGGGTGCGACCCTGGCCATCGAGGATCGGGATGTGATTGGTCGACAGGCCGGTGGCGCTGGTGCCGTCGTGGCAGGAGGCGCAGTTATCGACGATGCCGTCGTGACTGAACACCGCCGTGGCAAAGGTGCCGGGGACGTGACAGACGTTGCAGTCCTCGGTGGTGGGAAGGTGACCGGCGTCCATGCCGATCGCGTCCGTATTGTTGTGACAGGAATCGCAGCGCTTGCCCACCACGTCCGGACCGTCATGATCGACATAGGCGTTGGCGAAATCAGTGGTGTTGTGGCATGCGCCGCAATCCTGGGCCGTTTGATTATGCAGTTGCGTATCTGTCTTGCCACGGGCCCCCATTGCCACAAAAGCACCATCATGACAGGAGCTGCAGTTTGCCGTGATATCCGTGTGAGCGAAAGTCGTGGCACCGGTGAAGATGTCGGTGGTGTGGCACAGATAGCAGTCCTGCCCGGTCGGCACATGGGGGTCGGCCTTGGCGGGTGCGGAGGGGAAGTTGCCGTTGTGGCAACCTTCGCAGCCGCGGGTGATGCCGTCGTGAGTAAACGTGGAGGTGATAAATCCACCCGTGGTGGTGTCGGCGTGACACACACTGCAATCCTCCACGGTGGGGATGTGGTCGACTGTCTTGCCGGTGCTGATCACGCCGTCATGACAGGACACGCAATTCCCGGTTACTCCCGCGTGGTCATAGCTTGCGCCTACGAAGCTGTCCGTGCTGAGGTGACAGACCGAGCAATCGTCGGTGGTCGGCAGGTGATTCGCATCCTTGCCGGTGCTGATCACGCCGTCATGGCAGCTGGCGCAGTCGTTGACGATGCCGGTGTGATCAAAGATCGCGTCGGCAAAGGCCGTGGTGTTGTGGCACAGGATGCAATCCTGATCGGTGGGCAGGTGGTCGATGAGCTTGCCGACGCTGAGCACGTTATCGTGACAGGCGGCGCAGTCGTTCACCACGCCGGCATGATCAAAGGTGCCGCTGGTGAAGGTGCCCGGGGTATGGCACACCGCGCAATCGTCTCCGTTGGTGGGGATGTGATTGAGAGACAGGCCGACGGCGGTGATGCCGTGACAGGAGTCGCAGCGGTTGCCCACCACATCCGGCCCGGAATGATCAACGAACGCGCCGGTGAAGCTGACGGTGTTATGACACATCGCGCAATCGGTAGTGGTAGCAAGATGTCCCGGTGCCGGTGCCGCGTCTTTACCCGTTGCATTGGTGCCGTTATGGCAGGACTCACAGGCCTGCGTCACCGAGTCGATGACGGCGTGATTGAATGTACCGCCAAGGTCGAAGGTGTCGGTATCGTGGCAGACGCCACAGTCGAGTGTGGTCGCCGGGTGATTCGCTGCGGAGTCCTTACCCGTTGAGGTGATGCCATCGTGACAGTTGGCGCAAGCCTGTGTCACGTCACTGTGGTCGAAGGCGGCGGGTTTAAACTGGACCGTGGTATGGCAGAAAGAGCATTCCTTTTCGGTAGCGATGTGGTCGGCATCCTTGCCCGTGGCCACTGTGCCGTAGTGACAGGTGGTACATAGTCTGCTGATGCCGGAATGATCGAAGCTGCCGTCCGGTTCCAGTTCCAGGAAGGCGCTGGTGGTATGGCAGTCATCGCACTCGGCATCCGTTGGGGTGTGCCAGATCGATTTGCCGGTGGCGATGGTGCCGTCATGGCATTCGCTACAGGTGCCGAACACCTCCTGATGGTCGACAAAGGGCACGATGGCAAAACCGTTACGCAGCGTGGAGTGACAGGCCTGGCACACATTGCCGGTGGCGATGTGATTCGCCGCTTTATCGTCAATGGAACTGGTCTGACTGATGACCTCGTTATGACACTGCACGCAGTTGAGCGACAGGCCGCCGTGGAACGGCCCGCTCACGCGACCGGCCTCGACAATCGCGATGACACGCTGGCTGGAAATATCGCTGGCAGTGACTACCAGTTGCACCCGGTAGGTGCCCTGGACGTCGGGTGTAAAACTCGGGTTGGCGGTGGTGGCGCCCTGTAGCTGTACCGTGCTGCCGGCGGGTCTGGCGGTGAAAGACCAGTCGAAGCTCAGCGGATCGGCGGTGGTGGTGCTGGAGCGGCTGCCGTCCAGGGTGGCCAGCTGGCCCACGCCGATTTCAATAACGGTACGTGCATCGGCTATTACCACGGCGGTGGTATTGACGGGTTCCCTGGGTACGTCGGGTATGACGGGCTCCGGTGTGGGTTCCGGTGCTGGCTCAGGTGTGGGCTCAGGTGTGGGCTCAGGTGTGGGCTCCGGCGTTGGCTCAGGTGTAGGCTCCGGAGTGGGTTCCGGCGTTGGCTCAGGAGTGGGCTCAGGAGTGGGCTCAGGTGTAGGCTCCGGAGTTGGTTCAGGAGTTGGTTCAGGAGTGGGTTCCGGCGTGGGCTCAGGTGTAGGCTCCGGCGTGGGTTCAGGAGTTGGCTCAGGTGTGGGTTCCGGAGTTGGCTCAGGTGTAGGTTCCGGAGTTGGCTCAGGTGTGGGGTCCGGAGTGGGTTCTGGAGCTGGCGCAGGAGTTGGCGCTGGCTCAGGTGCAGGTTCTGGCGTGGGCTCTGGGGTTGGTTCAGGTGTAGGTTCGGGGGCTGGCTCAGGCGTGGGTTCTGGGGCTGGCTCAGGCGTGGGTTCTGGGGCTGGCGTAGATGTTGGGTTAGAGGGAGGTGTGGGCTCTCCATCATCGGCCTCGGTTGAGCAGGCTGTGCTTGCGACAAGCGCAACCAGCAGCATCAGCCTCAGCAGGTGGTTAACTAACTTAACTAAAAGCTGGCCTTTTAACGCTCGGCATTTTCCGTGAGCAAACATTTCATACACCCCCTAACTTGTATAGTCCTAGCCTATGCCTGCTTTTTTTCGATGTCTAGAACTAAATCACAAACAATAAGAACTAAATCACAAATATCAATTTACCACTGGTTTTATAGGGGTTAACCCCATGTGCGGGTCTATATCAGCGGCATTGATATGGCGAGATCGGCATAGCGAAAAGTGGAAACATTGTGAAGGGAGGTGGCACGAAAAAGCTGTACCAGGCACAGTT